>DAIPYT010000032.1:0-6440 GCA_036782595.1 Mycobacterium sp.
TGCGCAGCGCACCCGGGGCGTGCGACAGCGCCAGATGCACGCCCACCACCTCGTGGCCGGCGTCGACCATACGCGCGGCTGCGACCGAGGAGTCCACCCCGCCGCTCATCGCGGCCAGCACCTTCATCGGACTCCCTCGAATGACGCGCTGGCCAGCGCGGCCTGCCGGGCCCGGTGCACGGCAGCCGGCAGCACCTGCAGTACGGCCTCGACGTCGTCCTGGGTGCTGGTGTGTCCGAGCGACAATCGCAGGGAGCCGCGGGCGAGTTCGGGATCGGCTCCCATGGCCAGCAGCACATGGGATGCCCGTGCCACCCCGGCGGTGCATGCCGAACCGGTCGAGCACTCGATTCCGTTGGCGTCCAGCAGCATCAGCAGCGAGTCGCCCTCACAGCCGCGGAAAGTGAAGTGGGCGTTGCCCGGTAGTCGGCC
This sequence comes from Mycobacterium sp., assembly GCA_036782595.1. Taxonomy (GTDB): domain Bacteria; phylum Actinomycetota; class Actinomycetes; order Mycobacteriales; family Mycobacteriaceae; genus Mycobacterium. The sequence goes on from DAIPYT010000032.1 coordinate 433, forward strand.
GGCGCCCTCGGCCCCGTTGAGCACCACGTCGTCGATCGAGTTCAACACCTGTTCGATGAGTCGGTCGCGCAGGGCGCTCAGCCGAGCCGCCGACTCGACCTGCGCGCCGACCGCGATATCGGCGGCGGTGGCCATCGCCACCGCACCGGCCACATCGACGGTGCCCGAACGTACGTCACGCTCCTGGCCGCCGCCGTGCAGCAGGGGCACACAGGCGGTGTCACGGCGCAGCAGGAGCGCCCCCACCCCGGCTGGGCCGCCGAATTTGTGGGCCGTGATGCTCAGAGCAGCCAGCCCTGAGGCGGCGAAGTCCACCGGCACCTGGCCGATTGCCTGCACCGCGTCGCTGTGCATGGGAACGCCGAATTCCGCCGCCACACGGGCCAGCTCGGGGATCGGCATGATCGTGCCGACCTCGTTGTTGGCCCACATCACCGTGACCAGCGCGACATCGTCGTGTTCGCCGAGCGCAGCGCGCAGCGCCGCCGGTGTCACCGATCCATCGGGCCGGCAGTCCAGATGGGTGATCTGGGCGCCCTCATGCTGGGCCAGCCACTCGACGGCGTCGAGCACGGCGTGGTGCTCGACGGGTGTGGTGATGATGCGGCGACGTTTCGGCTCGGCGTCGCGGCGAGCCCAGTAGATGCCCTTGACGGCCAGGTTGTCGCTGTCGGTACCGCCGGCGGTGAGAACCACCTCGGAGGGCCGGGCGCCGAGCCGGGCGGCGAGGCTCTCACGAGCCTCTTCCAGTCGGCGCCGGGCAGCGCGGCCAGCGGTGTGCAGCGAGGACGGGTTACCGACAGCGCCCAGGGCGGCGGTCATCGCCTCGATGGCCTCCGGGTGCATCGGGGTGGTCGCTGCGTGGTCGAGATAGACCGACCGACTCTGGCTCATGGCCTGTTCAGAATACCGGCCGGAGCGGCGTGCCATTTCCGGCGAACAGACACCTGCTGTTCATGGCACCATTTCCCGGGTGTGCTTTTCGATGACGGCCGATCTGGTGGCTGGTACCGCATTGGTGCCGGTGGCGGCGGCCTCGCTGGCGCGGGTCAGACACCGCGAAGAGGTGTTGTTCGCACTGCTGCCGGCTCTGTTTTCGGCGCACCAGTTCCTCGAGGTCGCGGTGTGGGCCGGCTTGGATGGCCGGGTGTCGCCCGGGCTGGCAGAGTCGGCGATGCGCGCCTATCTGTTCATCGCCTGGCCACTGCTGCCGACCTACATGCCGCTGTCGGTGATGATGATCGACGCCCGCCGTCGTGCTGCGATGGCGCCCTTCCTGGCGCTGGGGCTCATAGTGTCCGGGTACCTGGCGTTCGTGGTGCTGGCCAATCCGGTGGAGGTGATCCGGCACGCCCACGGGCTTGAATACCTCACCGTGGTTGCACATCCACTGCTGTGGGCGGTCCTGTACATCGTCGCGGTGATCGGGCCGCTGCTGATATCGAGCTACCGATCGGTCGTCGCCTTCGGCGTGCTGAACCTTGTGGGGCTGATCCTGGTCGCGGTGTTCTACATGCAGTCATTCGCCTCGCTGTGGTGCTTCTTCGCGGCCGGGGGGTCGATCCTGATCCTCGTGCACATGATTCGGCGGCGATCGGCACCAGAGGCCGATCGCATCTCCCGGAGTGCGGTGCCGGTCTCCGCGTGACGCGAAAACGCCCGGCCGGATTTCCCCGGCCGGGCGCTTTCGCTGTCGTTGCTAACCGTCGTTGCTAACCCTTGCGGGCCTTGATGGCGTCGGTCAGCTGCGGGGTGACGCTGAAAAGGTCGCCCACCACGCCGTAGTCGGAGATCTCGAAGATCGGAGCTTCCTCGTCCTTGTTGACCGCGACGATGGTCTTCGAGGTCTGCATACCGGCCCGGTGCTGGATGGCCCCGGAGATACCCAGCGCGATGTACAGCTGGGGCGACACGGTCTTGCCGGTCTGACCCACCTGGAACTGGCCCGGGTAGTAGCCGGAGTCCACGGCCGCGCGGGAGGCGCCGACGGCGGCGCCCATCGAGTCGGCGAGGTCCTCGACGATGCTGAACTTCTCCGCGCTGCCCACACCGCGGCCGCCGGCGACCACGATGGCGGCCTCGGCGAGCTCCGGCCGATCGCCGGCCACCGCGGGCTTGCGGGCGGTGATCCGAGCCGCGTTGGGCGCCGGGGCGGGAACCTCGACGGTGACCTGTTCACCGGCGCCGGGGCTGGGTTGGGCGTCGATCGCGCCGGGGCGCACGGTGATGACCGGCACCTCGGCGTTGACCTTGGCCTCGACGGTGAACGCACCACCGAAGATGGAATGCAGCGCGGTGCCGTCCGAGCGGATGTCGACGACGTCGGAGAGCACGCCGGAGCCGATCCGCGCGGCCAGCCGGCCGGCGATTTCCTTGCCGTCGGCAGTGGCGGGCATCAGCACCGCAGCCGGGCCGGCCGACTCGACCAGCTTCTCCAGCACGTCGACGAACGGCGTGATCAGGTAGTTCTCCGCATCCGCGGACTCGGCGACGTAGATCTTGGCCGCGCCGGCGGCCTTGAGGTCCTCGACCAGCGGCGCGGCGGTGCCGGGGGCACCGATCACGACGGCCGAGGGCTCACCCAGCGCGCGGGCGGCGGTGATGAGCTCGGTGGTGACCTTCTTCACCGCGCCCTCGGAGTGCTCGACGAGCACGAGTACTTCAGCCATGGGAGTTCTCTTTCTCGAAGTCGAAGTTGTTCTCGAAGTATTGGTAGGGGCGTTCGCTAAATGATCTTCTGCGCGACGAGGTACTCGGCAATCTTCGCGCCGCCCTCGCCTTCATCGCTGACCTTCTCACCAGCGGCCTTAGCCGGCTTGGGAGTCGAGGCCATCACGGTCGATCCGGCGTTGGCCAGGCCCACCTCGTCGGCCTCCACGCCGATGTCGGCCAGCGTCAGAGTCGCGACTTCCTTCTTCTTCGCGGCCATGATGCCCTTGAAGGAGGGGAAGCGCGGCTCATTGATCTTCTCGTGCACGCTGACCACCGCGGGCAGCGAGGCCTCGACGGTGAACAGGCCTTCGTCGGTCTCCCGCTCACCCTTGATCGTGGTGCCCTCGATCTGGACCGTGCGCATGTGAGTGAGCTGGGGCAGCCCCAGGTACTCGGCGATGATCGCCGGGACCGCACCGCCGGTGCCGTCGGTGGCCTGATTGCCGGCGATCACCAGGTCGACGCCCTCGATGGAGCCCAGTGCGCGCGCCAGCGCCCAGCCGGTCTGCACCATGTCCGAGCCGTGCAGTCGCTCGTCGAGCAGGTGCACGCCCTTGTCGGCACCCATCGACAGCGCCTTGCGGATGGCTTCGGTGGCGCGCTCGGGACCGGCGGTCAGCACGGTGACCGTGCCCTCGCCGCCCTCACGTTCCTTGATCAGCAGCGCCTCTTCGACGGCGCGCTCATTGATCTCGTCCAGGACGGCATCGGCCGCCTCACGGTCGAGGGTCCAGTCACCGTCGGAGAGCTTGCGCTCCGACCAGGTGTCGGGGACCTGCTTGATCAGAACCACGATGTTGGTCATGGCTTTCTAGTCCTCCTGGCAGGCGTAGCGCGACCGGACCGGCCGCAGGGGTCACATCCGCTGACCACACCATGTTACTGGCCAGTAACATTTGGTGGATCGCACCATAACGATAGCGTGCCGACGGGGATGTTCCCGCAGGCCGGTCGGGACGGCTGGGGTACGCGAATCGGGCAAGGCAGGCTAGCCTGCCTTGCGATGGACGCACACCTGACGGACTCAGCCGACAGCGGCCTTCCGCTGACCGGCGAGCGCACCGTCCCCGGCTTGGCGCAGGAGAACTACTGGTTTCGCCGCCATGAGGTCGCTTACCTCCGATGCGTGGATATCTGCGCAGGTCAGGAGGTACTTGAGGCGGGTTGCGGTGAGGGTTACGGCGCCGATCTGATCGCCTCGGTGGCGCGTCGGGTGGTGGCGGTGGATTACGACGCCGCGACGGTGGAACATGTGCGCGCCCGCTACCCCCGGGTGCAGGTGCTGGCGGCCAATCTGGCGGCCGTCCCGATGCCGGACGAAGCGGTCGATGTTGTGGTGAACTTCCAGGTGATCGAGCATTTGTGGGATCAGCCACAGTTCATTACCGAATGCTTACGGCTTCTGCGTCCGGGCGGCCGCCTGTTGATGTCAACACCGAATCGGATCACCTTCACACCGGGTAGCGACACCCCGGTCAACCCGTTCCACACCCGCGAACTCAACGCCGCTGAACTGCGCGAACTGCTGGAGGACGGCGGTTTTGAGGTCGAGGCGATGTACGGGGTATTCCACGGCCCGCGACTGGCCGAGATGGACGCCCGCCACGGCGGCTCGATCATCGACGCCCAGATCGCCCGCGCGCTGACCGATACCCCCTGGCCGGCGGATCTGCTGGCCGATGTGGCCGCGGTGCGCTGCGAGGACTTCGAGATCGTGGACGAGACGGCCCGCGACATCAACGACGTCGCGGCGGCGGCCCGCGACATTAACGACAGCCTGGACCTGCTGGCGATCGCGGTGCGCCCATGACGGGTTCAGCGTCCCGGGAGGTTCCCGGACAGTTCAGCCTGGTCCTGCACACCCACCTACCGTGGCTGGCCCACCACGGACGCTGGCCGGTCGGCGAGGAATGGCTGTTCCAGTCGTGGGCGGCGGCCTACCTCCCGCTGATGCGGGTGCTGCGCTCGCTGGCCGCCGAGGGCCGGCGCGGGCTGATCACCCTCGGCCTGACGCCGGTGGTCACGGCCCAGCTCGATGACCCGTACTGCCTCGACGGCATGAGCCACTGGCTGGCCAACTGGCAGCTGCGCGCGCTGGAAGCCGCCAACGTGCACAGCCCTACCGGCGCGGCTGCGGGCACCGCAACCACACCGGAAGCGTTGCGGCGCTTCGGTGTTCACGAGTACGCCGAAGCAACTCAGGCGATGGAGGACTTCGGCACACTGTGGCGCCACGGTGCCAGCCCGCTGCTGCGAGAACTCATCGATGCCGGCACGGTGGAACTTCTCGGCGGCCCGCTGGCACATCCGTTCCAGCCGTTGCTACACCCCAGGTTGCGCGAATTCGCCCTCCGTGAGGGCCTGGCCGATGCCCAACAGCGCCTGGGTCACACCCCGGCCGGCATCTGGGCGCCGGAGTGCGCCTACGCCCCCGGGATGGAGCGCGACTACGCCGCCGCTGGAGTCGGCCACTTCATGGTCGACGGACCTTCGCTGCACGGCGACACCGCGCTGGGTCGCCCGGTCGGCGACACCGACGTGGTGGCGTTCGGCCGGGACCTGCAGGTCAGCTACCGGGTGTGGTCGCCGAAGTCCGGCTATCCCGGCCACGCCGCGTACCGGGATTTCCACGCCCACGACCACCTCACCGGACTCAAGCCCGCGCGCGTCACCGGCCGCAACGTCGAATCCGATGCCAAGGCGCCGTACGACCCGCAGCGCGCCGACCGCGCCGTCGACGCCCACGTCGCCGACTTCGTCGATCTGGTCCGCTCTCGGCTCATCAGTGAGTCCGAACGCATCGGGCGACCGGCGCACGTGGTGGCCGCCTTCGACACCGAGTTGTTCGGCCACTGGTGGTACGAAGGCCCGGTCTGGCTGGAGCGGCTGCTGCGGGCGCTTCCTGAGGCCGGTGTCCGCGTCGGCACGCTGAGCGACGCCAAAGAGAACGGATTCCTCGGCGCCCCAGTCGATTTGCCGCCGAGCTCCTGGGGTTCGGGCAAGGACTGGCAGGTGTGGGCCGGCGAGCAGGTGGCCGACCTGGTTCAACTCAATGCCGAGGTGGTCGACACCGCGCTCGCGACCGTGGACAAGGCCCTGACGCAGAACGACGCCGCGACCGCACGTGACCTGGTGGCCGACCAGATCCTGCGCGAGACCCTGCTGACGGTGTCCAGCGACTGGCCTTTCATGGTGAGCAAGGACTCAGCTGCCGGCTATGCCCGCTACCGGGCGCACCTGCACGCGCACGCCACCCGAGAGATCGCCGACGCACTGGCGGCGGGCCGCCGCGACGC
>DAIPYT010000032.1:6450-13593 GCA_036782595.1 Mycobacterium sp.
CTGTTCGGGGCACTGGATGCGCGGCGACTGCCCCGCGGATGAAAATCCTGATCGCCTCATGGGAGTACCCGCCGGTGGTCATCGGCGGTCTGGGTCGTCACGTCTACCAGTTGGCCACCGAACTGTCCGCCGCTGGCCATGAGGTGGTGGTGCTGTCACGTCAGCCCTCCGACACCGACCCCGCCAGCCATCCGACCACCGACATCCGCAGCGAAGGTGTTCGGGTGATCGCCGCCGCGCACGATCCGCACGAGTTCGAATTCTTCTCCGACATGATGTCCTGGACCCTGGCGATGGGCCACGCGATGCTGCGGGCCGGTATGCGTCTGAACGGCGACTGGAAACCCGACGTGGTGCACGCCCACGACTGGCTGGTGGCCCATCCCGCGATCGCCCTGGCGGAGTTCTTCGACGTCCCCCTGGTGTCGACTATCCACGCCACCGAGGCGGGTCGGCATTCGGGTTGGGTATCCGGGCCGGTCAACCGACAAGTGCACGCCGTCGAATCGTGGCTGGCCCGCGAGTCCGACTCGCTGATCACCTGCTCGGCATCGATGGCCGAGGAGATCACCGAACTGTTCGAGCCGGGATTGCCTGAGATCACCCGGATTCCCAATGGGATCGATTCCAGCCGTTGGCCTTTCGCGCGGCGACGACGCCGTTCCGGCCCACCGGAACTGCTGTTCTTCGGCCGTCTGGAGTACGAGAAGGGCGTGCAGGAGGCCATCGCGGCACTGCCCCGAATCCGCCGCAGTCACCCGGGTGCCACGCTGACCGTCGCCGGCGACGGGACCCAGCAGGACTGGCTGATCGAGGTGGCCCGCAAACACAAGGTGCTCAAGTGCGTTCGCTTCATCGGCGAGGTCGACCATGATCAACTGCTCGAACTGCTGCACCGCACCGACGTCGCGATACTGCCCAGCCACTACGAACCATTCGGCATCGTCGCATTGGAGGCGGCCGCCGCCGGTGCCCCACTGGTGACCACCGATGTCGGCGGCCTGGGCGAGGCGGTGATCGACGGCGAGACCGGAATGTCCTGTCCCCCACGCGACGTCGCCGGCCTGGCACGGGCAGTGTGCGCGGTCCTCGACGACCCTGCTGCGGCGCAACACCGCGCGGTGGCCGCCCGGGAACGGCTCACTGCGGACTTCGACTGGGGCAGCGTGGCAACCGCGACCGCGCAGGTCTACCTGGCGGCCAAGCGCCGCGAACGCGAACCGCTGGCGCGTCGGCCGATCGCCGAACGAGCCCTGCCCGATCGCTGACTCCCTCCGGCGAGCAGACGTAAAGTCCCCCGAATCACGGCGTGTCCGGGGGACTTTGTGTCTGCTCGCGGGGACTTACTGACTTACTGACTTACTGCGCGGCCTTCTTGCGTTCGATATCAGCCAGGTGCGCGGCCAGTTCGGCACGCTGGGCCGCCGAAGCGTCCCAGGCCACCTTGCGGTTCTTGACCACCTTGGCAGGCGAGCCGACGGCGATCGAGTAGTCCGGGATGTCGCCCTTGACCACCGCATGGGCGCCCAGCACACAGCCCCGGCCGATCCTGGTTCCGCGCAGGATGGTGACCTTGGCCGCGATCCAGACATCCGGGCCGATGCGCACCGGGGTCTTGACGATGCCCTGGTCCTTGATCGCCACCTCGATGTTGTCCATCTTGTGGTCGAAGTCGCAGACGTAGCACCAGTCGGCCATCAGCGCCGAATCGCCGAACTCGATGTCGAGGTAGCAGTTGATGACGTTGTCGCGGCCGAAGACCACCTTGTCGCCGAGTCGCAGGGATCCCTCGTGGGCGCGGATGGTGTTCTTGTCGCCGATGTGCACCCAGCGGCCGATCTCCATCTGGGCCAGTTCCGGGGTGGCGTGGATCTCGACGTCCTTGCCCAGGAAGACCATGCCACGGGTGATGATGTGCGGGTTGGTCAGCTTGAATTTCGCCAGCCGCCAGTAGCGCACCAGGTACCACGGCGTCCAGGCCCGGTTGGCGATGACCCATTTCAGCGAGGCCAGGGTCAGGAACCTGGCCTGCCGGGGGTCGCGCAGTCGGGAACCCCGCCAGCGCTTGTGCAGGGGCGCACCCCACATGCTGGTCACGGCGTTACTTCGGCGGCATCCGGATGCCGCCGTCGACGCGGACGACCTCGGCGTTCATATACGAGTTGGTGATCAGTTCGATGACCATCGAGGCCAGTTCCTCCGGCTTGCCGAGACGGTGCGGAAACAGCACCGACTGGCCGAGCTTGGCCTTGAAGGCTTCGGATGCCTCGCCCTCGCCGTAGATGGGCGTGTCGATCAGGCCCGGCGCCACGGTGTTGACCCGGATCCCCACGGCGGCAAGATCGCGGGCGACCGGCAGCGTCAGCCCGACGACGCCGCCCTTGGACGACGAGTACGCGGCCTGGCCGATCTGTCCGTCGAAGGCCGCGACACTGGTCATGTTCACGATCGCGCCGCGCTCACCGGTGGCGGTGGGCTCCAGCCGGCTCATCGCGGTGGCTGCCAACCGGATGCAGTCGAAGGTGCCGACCAGGTTGATCGCGATGACCTTCCGGTAGGCGTCGAGGTTGTGCGCGGAGGCGAACTCCCCGTCCTTACCGATGGTGCGCTGCGCCCAGCCCACCCCGGCCGAATTGACCAGGGCGCGCAGCGGGCCGAGGTCCATCGCGGTGTTGACCGCATCCTCGATCTGCTCGGTCTTGGTCACGTCGACCGGGACGAAGACGCCGCCGATCTCCTCGGCGAGGGCCTGCCCGCGCTCGGCCTGCATGTCGGCGATGACCACCCGGGCGCCGAGATCGGCCAGCTGACGAGCGGTGGCGGCGCCGATACCCGAGGCCCCACCTGTAACGATTGCACTAGCTCCGTTGAGTTCCACGATGCAGAGCTTAGGACGGGCTACCGCAGTCCAGTGCACCGAGGCGTTAGTCTCCCCTGGATGGCCAGGAGACCGATGCTGCGGCGGGCACTCGCCATGGCTTCCGCGGCGCTGGTTGCCGGCGGCTGTGGCACTACCGACACCTGGGTTGAGTCGACCGCCGGTCGCGGCTGGAGCGCCCAGTACGCCGATGCCGCCAACACCAGCTACACCGCCGCCGAGGGCGCGTCTGCGCTTTCCCTGTCCTGGAGTCGCTCGGTCAAGGGAGAACTCGGCGCGGCGCCGGCGATCGGCGGGGACGGCTACCTGGCCGTCAACGGTCAGACCGCTGCGGGCTGCTCGCTGATGGTGTGGGAGAACGACAACAGCGGCCGTCAGCGCTGGTGCACCCGGATGGTTCTCGGCGGCGGGTTCTCCAGCCCGATGTTCGACGGTTTCGACAATCTCTACATCGGACAGCCCGGCCTGATGATCTCCTATCCACCGACCCAGTGGGTGCGCTGGCGGACCAATGTCATCGGCATGCCCACCACTGCGAGGTTTCTCGGTGCCGGTCAACTCCTGGTGGTGACCCACCTGGGTCAGGTGCTGGTGTTCGACTCGCACCGAGGCACCGTCGTCGGGACTCCGCTGGATCTGGTCGACGGGGTCAACCCCACCGACCCGGTCCGCGGGATCACCGATTGTCAGCAGTCCCTGCCGGGCTGCCCGGTGGCGGCGGCGCCGGCGTTCTCCGCCGCCAGTCGCATCGCCGTCATCGGGCTGTGGCAACCCGGCGCGAAAGCCTCGGTGCTGACCGGTTTGCGCTACCAACCCGGCCAGCCGGCACTGCTGACCCGCGAATGGACCAGCGATGCGATAGCGGCCGGCGTGCTGGGCGCCCCGGTGCTCTCCCCGGACGGCCAGACGGTCTACGTCAACGGCCGCGACAAACAACTATGGGCGTTGAGCACCGCTGACGGGAAGCCGAAATGGGCTCTACCCCTTGGCTTCCAGCCCCAGACGCCACCGTCATTGGCTGGCGACGGGCTGATCATCGCCGGTGGCGGCCCGGACACCCGACTGGTGGCCTTGCGGGACTCCGGCGACCGAGCCGAGGTGCAATGGCGCCGCGACGACGTCACCCCGCTGACCACCTCCAGTCAGGCCGGGTCCCAGGTGGCCTACACCGTGGTGGCCGACGGTCCGCAACGACTGGCACTGCTGGTCTTCGATCCGGCCGACGGCGGGCGGACCCTCAACAGCTACCCACTGCCGGACGCCACAGGTTTCCCGGTCGGGGTGTCGGTGGGCTATGACCGCCGAGTGGTGGCGGCCACCAGTGGCGGGCAGGTCTACAGCTTCAGCCCCGAGTAAGCGTCACACCTGCAGCGGCGGAATCGCGTTGCGCGGCAACGTCACTGATGTCGCCCCGGCGTACGACGGCAGCAGTTCGGCCCGGCCGAAGTAGAAGATCACCGAGTCGTCGGTGACGGCGAAGTTCTGGTAGTGCGAAGGGTCTCGTCCATCACCGGGAGAGATGCTGCCCGCCAGTCCGGTCTGGGACTCCAACGTGCGCTGCACGATCGGGAAGATGGCGTCCAACGGCTCGGCGTCGGGAGCGAAAAGCATGTCGAAGGTGACCGGCCGGCCATGTCCGAGGTCGTAGGTGAACGACCTGTACCAGGTGGTGGGATGGGCGCTGCCGACGTCCTGGAACAGGGTCAGCACCACGCTGCGGGTCCGCGCGGACTGGAAAGATTCGGCGGTGACGTCCATTTCATAGGGCAGGTTGCGCGAATCCGGCGTCTGGGCGACATTCACGAATCCGTCCCTGGTCTGGGTGAGGTAGTCGACGATCGCCTGCTCGTCGGGATAGTTCAGCGGGAACTCCACATCCATGGTGTAGGCCGGATCGCTGACCTGTACCCGGCACAGGCCGTCAGCCTGCACCACACCGGCCATCGCGGCACATGCGCCCGGCGCCGCGCCGGCTGACGGTATGGCCACCAGCGCTGCACCGACCAGAGCAGCGGCAATCGCAACGCGCATAGCATCCACACTACCGGGACGGTCGGCAGATGAACGCGAAAGCGCGGGCGGCGCTACCTGCGCCGATCCGCATGATCACCAGCGAGAGCGGCTCGGTGCCGGCCGGCCGCAACCGGCGGCGCAGCGCGTCGGGATCGACGTCGACACCGCGAACCAGGATCTCCAGCGATCCGCAGTCACGCGCCGAAAGTGCCTGCCGCAAAACCTTTTCCCGCAACGGCAGCTGCTCGAGAACCTCGAATCCGCGCACCCCGGCCGGCAGTTGATCCCCGGTGAGGTAGGCGATGTCGGGGTCCAGTTGCCACAGGCCGTGCCGATGTGCGTACTGACGCACCAGGCCGGCCCGGACCACCGCACCGTCAGGGTCGATGATCCAGCGGCCCGGGGAGCCGGCGCGGCAGTCGTCGGGGTCTGCGTCGGTGAGGGTTTCGGTGCCGTCGGCAACGATGCTGGCTCGTCGCCGCACCCCCGGATCGGACAGCGACGGCGCCCACAGACAGGCCTCGCGCACCGATCCGCCGGCCGAGGTCACTTCGATCTCGCCGTCGAATCCGAGGTTGCGCACCGCGTCGAAGTCGATACCCGGGGCGCACTTCACCACCGTGGCCCGGCCCCGGTACGCCTCGGCCAACTCGTCCAGCGGGGGGGTGTAGGCACGCGGGTCGAAGCGGCGGCGGCCGCCGGTGCGCCGGGCCGGATCCAGCAGCACGACGGCGTTCCGGCTGATCGGCGCGCAGGCATCGGCCCGAACCAGCGGGATGTCCCCGACGTTGTGTGCGGCCATGGCCAACCGGACCTCGTCGAGATCACTGCCGAGCAGATAGGCGGCGGTGCCGCGCAGCGCGACCAGTTCGGTGCCGATCGAGCAGGTCGCGTCGTGGACCACCTGCCCGGCCAGCCGCTGCGCGCGGTGACGCGCGACGGCGGCGGTGGTGGCCTGCTGCAATGCCTCGTCGGTGAACAGCCAGCCGGAGACCTCAGCCAGGCCGTCGAATTTCGGGGCTGCCCTGCGGCGCAGCAGCGTGGTCTCGACCAGGGCGGCGGTGTGCCCGGCGAACCGTTCGCGGATGGCGCTGACGTCGGCTATCCGGCTGGCGTCGGTCAGCCCGAACCGCGACACCTCGGCCAGCGCGGCCGTTCCGGCGTCGCTGGTCAAGTAGGCGACATCGGCACGGGTGAACGTCAGGAGGGTTTGACCCCGGTGATCATGACGGCTTGACGCCAGTCAACATGACGTTGTAGAACCAGCCCTTGGGCACCACCCGACGCCACACGTTGGCGTCCACCCAGCTCAGGGTGGTCCAGCCGCCGAAGGCGAACTTGGCCCAGCGCCAGCCCAGCTTTCCGGGCGGGACGGTGGACTCGAAGGTGCGTACCGGCCAGCCCAGCATCGCGGCGGTGAACTCCTCGCTGGCGGTGCGGACCTGCGCGGCCCCGGCGCGAACGGCCATCGCCTCGAGGTCGGCCGGCTCGAAGGTGTGCAGGTCGACGATCCATTCCAGGGCTGCGGCGCGGGAGTTCTCGTCGAGTTCGGCCTGCGGGCGCCGCCAGCTGGACAATCCGGGCAACGACATCGCCCGCACGGTGGTCTTCCAGGTGAGGTCGGCCAGCCGGCGGGCGTAGGCGTTACCGACCCGGGTGGGCTCGCCGGCGAAGACGAACCGGCCACCCGGCTTGAGCACTCGCACCACCTCGCGAAGAGATTTCTCGACATCGGGGATGTGGTGCAGCACAGCGTGCCCGACCACGAGGTCAAAGGTGTTGTCGTCGTAAGGAATTCCTTCGGCGTCGGCCACCCGTCCGTCGATGTCCAGACCCAGCGACTCGCCGTTGCGGACGGCGACCTTGACCATGCCGGGCGACAGGTCGGTGACCGATCCGCGGCGGGCGACCCCGGCCTGGATCAGATTGAGCAGAAAGAAACCGGTGCCGCAGCCCAGTTCCAAAGCCCGGTCGTAGGGCAGCCGGCGCTGCTCCTCGGCGGGCACGATGGCGTCGAAGCGGCCCCGCGCATAGTCGACGCAACGCTGGTCGTAGGAGATCGACCACTTGTCGTCGTAGGACTCCGCCTCCCAGTCGTGGTAGAGCACCTGGGCCAGCTTGGTGTCGTGTCGGGCCGCTTCCACCTCTTCGGCCGTCGCGTGCGGCCGGCTTTGCGGGATGTCCGTGCTGCTCGTCATGAAGGGCAGCCTAACTGCCAATTGTCGCGGCAAAAACTTCGCCGTAGCGGCGGG
>DAIPYT010000032.1:13603-25809 GCA_036782595.1 Mycobacterium sp.
CCGGCGAGCTGGTTCTTGACGAAGTGGTCCGCGTCGTCCAGCATGCGGTCGCGGGCGGCGCTGTAGTTGGTCCACCGGGCCTGGGCCTCGGCATCCAGACGATCATCCGATCCGCCGTCCGACCCGGCTCCGATCAGGGCTTTGACCCCGGCCAGCGCGGCCGCCGGGGCATCGACGAACCGGCTGGCCCAGGTCAGGGCTTCGTCGTACACGTGGTCGGGAGCGACCAGTTCGTCCACCAGCCGCAACGCCAGGGCCTCCTCGGGGCCCACGAACCGGCCGCTGAAGGCCAACTCCTTGGCCCGCGCCTCACCGACCACCCGCGCCAGCCGGGTGCATCCCCCACCGCCGGGCACCAGCCCGGCCAGGATCTCGGTGGCGCCCAGTTTGGCGTTATCCCCGCACACCCGCCAATCGGCGGCCAGCGCGAGGCTCAATCCGGCACCCAGGGCATACCCGGTGACCGCCGCCACCGTCGGCTTGGGGATGGCGGCCACGGCATCGATGGCCCGGCGGCGGACCCGGTCGGCGGTCTCGGCCCCCTCTCTGTCCAGGGTCCTCAGCTCAGGCACGTCATCGCCGGCGCAGAAGATCTCGTGACCGCCGAACAGGATCACCGCGGCGACGTCGGCGCGCGCGGACACCTCCTCGGCGGCGGATGCCAATTCCCGGTAGGCCTGCCGGGTCAGCGCATTGGTGGGTTCCCGATCGAGTAGGACCACACCGACCCGTTCGTGGGTGTGGACGCTGACGAACTCGCGCATGCTCAGTTCTCCCCGGCCTGGCCGAGCCGGCGGAGCGCCTGGCGCCGAGCGTCGTTGTAGCGACCGGAGTCGAAGAACTCGATCTCCCAGTTGCCGTCGTCGTGAACCGTCATATTGGGCTCGACGGTGGCGATCTGACGTTCCAGCGCAAGCACTTCGGCGACGGTCCGTCCGGTCAGCGAGTCAAGTTGACTCCAGGTCGGCGGCAGCAGCAGTGCGCGCCCTTCGGCGAAATCCTCGATGGCCGCCTCCGGGCGGGCCCAGTCGGCCTGATCGGACTCGGTGTTCTCACCGTCGGCACGCTGACCCTCCGGCAGGGCGCCGACGAAGAAGTAGGTGTCGTAGCGGCGGGTGCGCTCCTCCTTGGGAGTGACCCAGTTCGACCACGGCCGCAGCAGATCGGCCCGCAACACCAGGTTTTCGGCCCGTAGGAAGTCCCCGAAGGACAGGCTGCGGTCCGCACACGCGGCACGCTCCCCGCGATAGACCGACGCATCGGCGACGATCCCGTCGGGGTCATCGGCCGGCCCGGCGAACAGCACACCGGACTCCTCGAAAGTCTCCCTCGCCGCGGCGCAGACCAGCGCCTCGGCCAGATCGGCCTCGATGCCGAAACGCCCTGCCCACCAAGCAGGTTCAGGCCCGTACCAGGCGCGGTTACCCACCAGATCGGCACCACGGTCGCGTTCGTCGACCCCGCCGCCGGGAAACACCGTCATCCCGGCGGCGAATTCCATGGCGGCGTGCCGGCGCATCAGGAACACCTCGATGCCGGCGCGCCGGACATCAGCAACCGTGTCGCGTACCAGCATCACGGTGGCCGCCGGCCGCACCGGCTTGGGCTCGTCGATCATCCACGCCTCCTGTGAGCTGCGCGGCTTCGTGCCCGTCGGGCGAAATAGCGACCGTCGATGGTGTCCACGGCGATGGACTGGCCGAAGGCCGCCGACAGGTTCTCCGCGGTCATCACGTCCCGCAACAGTCCGGCCGCCACCACGATCCCCTCGGACAGGATCAGGCAGTGGCTGAAGCCGGGCGGGATCTCCTCGACGTGGTGGGTGACCAGGACCAGTGCCGGGGAGTCCGGGTCGGCGGCCAGGTCGGCCAGTCGGGCGACGAGTTCTTCGCGCCCGCCCAGATCAAGGCCTGCCGCGGGTTCGTCGAGCAGCAGCAGTTCGGGATCGGTCATCAACGCCCGGGCGATCAGCACCCGTTTGCGTTCGCCTTCCGACAGGGTGCCGTAGGTGCGGTCGGCCAGATGCTCGGCGCCCACACTCTCCAGGGTGTCCAGGGCACGGTGATAGTCCACCTCGTCGTACTGCTCACGCCAGCGGCCGAGTACCGCGTATCCGGCCGACACCACCAGGTCCCGGACCACCTCGTCGTCCGGGATCCGCTGCGCGAGAGCGGAACTGCTCAGTCCGACCCGTTGACGCAACTCGGCCATGTCCACCCGGCCCAGCCGCTCCCCCAGCACGGTCGCGGTGCCCGCGGACGGGTGTTCCATGGCAGCGGCGATCCGCAGCAGCGAGGTCTTACCCGCACCATTGGGGCCGATCACCACCCAGCGTTCGTCGAGTTCGACCTGCCAGTCGACCGGACCGACGAGCAGTCGGCCGCCGCGGCGGAGTCGGACACCGCGGAAGTCGATGAGGAGATCGTCATCGACTGAATCGGTGGCTGCGTCGGTCACCCGATCATCGTGCCCCATCAGTCCTGCGGCGGGATATCGACCCGGCTCACCACACCGTCGAGGGCGTCGGCCGCCTCGATCTCGGCACGGGTCACGCCCAGGAAGAACAGCACGGTGTCCAGGTAGGGGTGGCTCAGTGACGCGTCGGCGACCTCACGCAGCGCGGGCTTGGCGTTAAACGCCACACCCAGGCCCGCGGCGTTGAGCATGTCGATGTCGTTGGCGCCGTCACCGACGGCCACGGTCTGCTCCATCGGCACCCCGGCCTGATTGGCGAAGTCGCGCAGCGCCTTGGCTTTACCGGCGCGGTCGATGATCTGGCCGACCACCCGGCCGGTCAGCCTTCCGTCGACGATCTCCAGCTCGTTGGCGGCCACGAAATCCAGCATGAGTTCGTGGGCCAGCGGCTCGATCACCTGGCGGAACCCGCCGGAGACCACCCCGCAGTAGAAACCCAAGCGCCGCAAGGTTCTTATCGTGGTTCGCGCGCCGGGCGTCAGCTCTACCCGGTCGGCGACTTCCTCGATGACCTCGGCGGGCAGACCAGCCAGGGTGGCCACCCGTTGGTGCAACGACTCGGTGAAGTCGAGCTCCCCGCGCATCGCCGCCTCGGTGATCGCGGCCACCGCTTCGCCGGCTCCGGCCCGCTCGGCGAGCATCTCGATGACCTCGCCTTGGATCAGGGTGGAATCCACGTCGAACACGATGAGCCGCTTGTTGCGACGTTCCAGGGTGTAGCTCTCCACCGCGATGTCGATGCCCTGCTGGGCTCCGACACGGGCCAGCGCCGCCTGCAGCTGATCGGCGAGGCCGGCAGGCACGGTCACCCGCAGTTCCAGCCCGGTGACCGGGTAGTCGGAGACGCCGCGGATGACGTCGAGGTTGACGTCCAGCGCCGCCGCCGCCCGGGCCACCGCTCCGAACGCGGCAGCGGTGATGGGCCGGCCCAGCACGACAATGGTGTGGGTGGGCGGGTCGACGATGATCGGGACGTCGTCGCTGCGCTCGATGGTGGCTTCCAGGCCCAGGCCTTCGACGGCCGCGGTGACCTCATTGCGAAGCGCGGAGCCGTCGGCGACCTCGTCCGGACCGGAGACCAGCACACCCAGGATGAGACGGCCACGGATGACCACCTGCTCGACGTTGAGCAATTCCACCGCGTACCGGGAGAGAACCTCGAACAGCGCGGAGGTGACTCCCGGCCGGTCGACTCCGGTGACGGTGATCAACACCGACACCCTCGGAGTGGTCATACGGTACGCAGTGACGAGCCGGGACAGCTCCTAGTGATCGCGGTCCGGATCGATGACGATCCGGGGCGAGCTGGGCCGCTTGGCCTTCTCGAACGTGGCCGGCTTGGTCGCGTCGAATCCGGCCTTGGCGGCAACGACTCGGCTATCGCGGTGAGCGCGGCCCACGTGGGCCTCGCTGCGCATCCGCTCGACCATATGCGGGTAGTGCAGCTCGAACGCCGGCCGCTCCGAACGGATATTGGGCAGCTCGGTGAAGTTGTGCCGCGGCGGCGGGCAGGAGGTGGCCCACTCCAGGGAGTTGCCGTGGCCCCACGGGTCGTCGACCGTGACGACCTCGCCGTAGCGCCAGCTCTTGAAGATGTTCCAGAAGAACGGAAGCATCGACACACCGAGGATTGCCGCGCCGATGCTGGAGACGATGTTCAGCGTGGTGAAACCGTCGGAGGGCAGGTAGTCGGCGTAGCGCCGCGGCATACCCTCGTTGCCCACCCAGTGCTGCACCAGGAATGTCACGTTGAAGCCGATCATGGTGAGCCAGAAGTGCACCTTGGCCAGACGCTCGTCGAGCAGGCGGCCGGTCATCTTCGGGAACCAGAAGTAAACCCCGGCGTAGGTCGCGAACACGATCACGCCGAAGAGCACGTAGTGGAAGTGGGCGATCACGAAGTAGGAGTCGGAGACGTGGAAGTCCAGCGGCGGGCTGGCCAGCAGCACACCCGACAGGCCACCGCAAAGGAAGACCACCAGGAAGCCGAACGAGAACAGCATCGGTGACTCGAAGGTGAGCTTGCCCTTCCACATGGTCCCGATCCAGTTGAAGAACTTGATGCCGGTGGGCACCGCGATCAGGAAGGTCATGAAGGAGAAGAACGGAAGCAGCACGGTACCGGTCACGTACATGTGGTGCGCCCACACCGCCATCGACAGCGCCGCGATCGAGATGGTCGCGTAGACGAGCGTGGAGTATCCGAAGATCGGCTTCCGGGAGAACACCGGGAAGATCTCCGAGACGATGCCGAAGAACGGCAGCGCCAGGATGTAGACCTCCGGATGGCCGAAGTACCAGAACAGGTGCTGGAACAACGTCACGCCGCCGTTGGCCGGGTCGTAGATGTGCGCGCCGAGGCGGCGGTCTGCGGCCAAGCCGAAGGCTGCGGCGGTCAGCAGCGGGAACACCAGCAGCACCAGGATCGACGTGACGAAGATGTTCCAGGTGAAGATCGGCATCCGGAACATCGTCATGCCGGGGCAGCGCATGCAGACGATGGTGGTGATCATGTTGACCGCGCCGAGGATGGTGCCCAGGCCGCCGACGGCGACTCCGAGGATCCACAGGTCACCGCCGGCGCCGGGTGAGTGCACCGAGTCCGACAGCGGCACGTAGACCGTCCAGCCGAAGTCGGCGGCACCGCCGGGGGTGATGAAACCGCCGAGGGCGATCAGCGCGCCGAAGATGAACAGCCACAGCGAGAGCGCGTTGAGGCGGGGGAACGCGACGTCGGGGGCGCCGATCTGAATCGGGAGGACGAGGTTGGCGAAACCGAACACGACGGGCGTGGCGTAGAACAGCAGCATCGCGGTGCCGTGCATGGTGAACAGCTGGTTGTACTGCTCATTGGACAGGAACTGCAGGCCGGGGAGGGTCAACTCGGCGCGGATGAACAGCGCCATCAGACCCGCGAGGGCGAAGAAGGTGAAGCAGGCGATCATGTACATGATGCCGATCAGCTTGTGATCGGTGGTGGTGATGACCTTGTAGAGAAGGTTGCCTTTGGGCCCGCTGGGCATCGGTGCCGGGCGACGCGCCTCTAGTTGTCCGCGGGGGGGCACTACGGCTGTCACAACATCCTCCAACCATCCATGGGGATTACCTCAAGTGAATCTACGGCGCATCTTATCCCCAAACCAGGGCTTGCGCGGCCTCGGTCCTACATTCTGTCGTATTTCGCGTCACCGCCATCGCCGGGACGTGCCGAAGGCCAGGTCAGCGCGGTTTTGCGGGCGCCGGATGCTACCGTCGCGTCGTGCTGTTCCGCGCCGCGATTCCCGCCCTGGCGGTTGCCCTGGCCTCGGGAGCCTGCGCAACTCCGCCTGAACCCGCGCAAGGCGCTCCCACCAGCGGTGTTAGCACAAGCACGGTCGTCACAAGCACCACCAAGATCGCCTCGGCCGGCGTGCTGGGAAATCAGCGCCGCCCGGACGAGTCCTGCGCGCCCGAACCCGCCCGCCTGGATGGGCCGCCACCCGGCCCGGTAAGACACGCCGCCGGGCAGTCTGACGTCAAGCCCGACCCGATGCGGATCGTGGTGCTGGCCGGCGATGAACTCGACGCGCTGTGCGCGCTGGGTCTGCAGTCCCGCATCGTGGCTGCCGCCCTGCCCGACGGGTCGGACACCCAGCCGTCGTATCTGGGCACCGTGGTGCACAACGTGCCCGGTGCCGGCACCCGAAGCGCACCCGACCTGGCGGCGATCGCGGCGGCCAAGCCGGACCTGATCCTGGGTTCGCAGGCACTGACACCGGATGGCTACGCGGCGCTGAACGCGATCGCGCCGACGGTGTTCTCCGCCGCGCCGGGTGCGATCTGGCAGGACAACCTGCGGATGGTCGGTGCTGCCACCGCCCGGCTACGAGCCGCCGACGACCTGATCGCCGGCTTCGCCGAGCAGGCCCGCAAAGCAGGCCAGGCAAACGACGCCGCGCACTTCCAGGCCTCCGTCGTCCAACTCACCGACACCACCCTGCGGGTGTGGGGCGCCGATACCTTCCCGGGCAGTGTGCTGGCCGCGGTCGGCGTGGATCGCCCTGCGGCACAACGGTTTACCGATAAGCCGTTTGTGGAGATCGGCATCAGCGACGCCGACCTCGACCAGTCCCCCGACCTGTCTGCGGCCGATGGCGACATCGTCTACATGTCGTTCGCCTCGCAGGCCGCCAAGGACCGCGCCCCCGTCCTTCTCGACAGCCCGGCCTGGCGAAGGTTGTCCGCCAACCGCGACAACCGGGTTTTCGTGGTCAACAACGAGGTGTGGCAGACCGGGCAGGGTCTGATCGCCGCCCGCGGCATCGTCGAGGATCTGCGCTGGCTCAACGCGCCGATCAACTGAGCCCGGCGGGGGGAGGTGCGCGGAGAAGTGGCCTTAGGCCCGACCGGGCGCCACGACCCGGAGACCCGCCTCCCTCGCCGCTGCTGTGAGCTGCTTGTCGTATACGACGAACGCGGTGAGCGGCATGTGGGTCGAAGCGACCTGGGCGGTGGCCAAGTGGATTGCGTCCAGCGAGCGCAGCGTGGGATCGGTGTAGGAGGCAGCAGTGGTGCGGACGAGAGCGTCGATCTCGAAACGGTTCAGCCGCGCCAGAATTCCCGGCACCGCCGGCAAACCTTCCGGGGCGACTGTCCGAATCGCTCGGGGCAACTCGACTTCGGTGAGCGCCGAGGAGATTCTGGGGACGCCGGAGCGGGCATCGAGCCAGTCGGCCAGTTCCTCGGACTCAGGTTCGGCGCGGATCTGCTTCACCAGCGCGGAGGTGTCGAGGTAGATCACCGGTCAGTACCGGTCCTCTTCGCGCAACCGTTCAAGCAACTCGCCGGCATCGGCGTCACCGTGCATCGGGAGCGTGGGCCGCGGGGCGGGACCGGACAACGTGGCCGGCTGCACGCGACCGGTGCCGATGAGTTTTCCCAGCGGGCTCTGGGCGGCCGGAACGATCCGCGCGATCACCTCGCCCCGCTCGGTCAGGGTGATCTCCTCGCCAGCCTTCACCCGGGATAACACCCGGGACGTCTCTTGATTCAGCGTCCGCACCGAGACGTCACCCATGCCTAAAATGTAGAACACAAAGTTCTACCTGTCGACCCTCGGCCGGGCAACCTTCGACAAGGCCGAGTGCGGCGATGTGTGGATCAATCCCTAGTCTCGAACCATGACCACCGTCGCCGCCTACGCCGCCACCTCCGCCACCGAGCCCCTGACCAGGACCACCATCACCCGACGGGATGTCGGCCCGCACGACGTCGCCTTCGACATCCACTTCGCAGGGATCTGTCACTCCGATATCCACACCGTCCGGGCCGAGTGGGGTCAACCGAGCTACCCGGTGGTCCCGGGCCATGAGATCGCGGGTGTGGTGACCGAGATCGGTTCGGCGGTCACGAAGTTCAAGGTCGGCGACCGGGTCGGGGTGGGCTGTTTCGTGGACTCCTGCCGCGAGTGCGACAACTGCCTGGCCGGCTTGCAGCAGTACTGCACCGGCAGCGGAATGGTCGGTACCTACAACGCGGTCGGCAAGGACGGCCAGCCGACCCAGGGCGGCTACAGCGGCAGCACCGTCGTCGACGAGAACTACGTGCTGCGGATCCCCGAGGCGCTGCCTCTGGATGCCGCCGCACCGCTGCTCTGCGCGGGGATCACCACCTACTCCCCGCTGCGGCACTGGAAGGTCGGCCCGGGCAGCCGGGTTGGGGTGATCGGACTCGGCGGGCTGGGCCATATGGCGGTCAAAATCGGCGCCGCGATGGGTGCAGAGGTGACCGTGCTGTCGCAGTCGCTGAAGAAGATGGAGGACGGACTTCGTCTGGGCGCCAAGCATTACTACGCCACCGACGACCGCGCCGTGTTCAAGAAGCTGCGCAACTCCTTCGACATCATCCTCAACACGGTTTCCGCCGACCTCAACCTGGGCAACTACCTCGAATTGATCGACCGGGACGGGGTTTTCGTCGAACTCGGCGCACCGGAGAACCCTTTGGTGGTCCCATCTTTCGCGATCATCGGCATGCGCCGCGCGATCTCGGGGTCGATGATCGGCGGCATCCCCGAAACCCAGGAGATGCTGGATTTCTGCGCCGCGCACGGCATCGCCTCGGAGATCGAGGTCATCGCGCCCGATTACATCAACGAGGCCTACGAGCGGGTGATCGCCAGCGACGTCCGCTACCGGTTTGTGATCGATACCGAGTCACTGCGCGGAGCGTAGCGACGCGCAGGGACGAGGGATCGAATCAGCCAGGGCACCGAGTCACTGCGCGGAGCGTAGCGACGCGCAGGGACGAGGGATCGAATCAGCCAGGGCACCGAGTCACTGCGCGGAGCGTAGCGACGCGCGGGGACGAGGGATCGTCAGCTGCCTTCCAGATCGTCGTCGAGATTGTCCAGCGGCCACCCGGCCGCCGCCAACGTGGCGGCCACCCGCCGGACATTGTGCGGGCTGGCCTCGTGGTGGGCGACGCCCTCGATGAACTTCTCGATCTCGTCATAATCGAGAACGCCGTCGCGCAGCACTTCGCTCTGGTGCGCGGCGAGTTCGCGCACCACCTCTTTGACCTCGTCCTCATTCAACGGGGTGTCGCGCAGCAGCGAGAGCAGTGGGACCCGATCGGGTCCTGGGACCCCGTCGGGGTAGCCGGCACGAAGCCAACTCAGGACCGATTGCACACGAGACTTGGCCGACATGGCTTCAGTCTGTCCGGTAAACCCCGGCTTCGCCAGGCAATTCACCAGGCGTTCACCACAGCCGAAGACAACGTGAGCGCCGGGCCGCCGGGAAAGTCCCGCCGCCCGGCGCAGTCGAGGTTCCGCTAGCCGGCCGCGCGGTGACGCTTACCCGTCGAGGCAGCCGCCTTGGCCGGCCCGTCGGAGTCCGCCGAGGCGGCCCGCCGCTGGGTCGGTCCGGTGGCCTTGTCGGCGGCCATGTCTGCGCCGGCCCGGCGAGCAGCGCGCGGCCCAGCAGCCGGGGCGTCCTCGACCGTGGTCGCCTTGGCCAGCGCGGGGACGTCAGCAACCACAGGCGCCTTCGCCGGTTCCGGAGCCGGAGCCGGAGCCACAGCCTCCGGCGCCTGCGGCACCGAAACCGGTTCCGGGACAACCGAATTCATCTCAGCCGCGGCCGGCGCCGTCTCAGAGGTCCTCACCGTCGCCGCTGGCTTCACGGCTGCCGACGGGGTAGCCGCCTGCGGATTCGCCGGGACGACGAACCCAAAGAACGGCTTCGCGAGTTGGGCCTTGACACCGCCGACGAGAGCGTCCCAGACGTCACCGGGTACCGCCTTCCGCTCCTCCGGGGTGAGTGGGTCGACCGAATTGAACGGCGTCGGGGTGCCGCTGGTCAAGAAGGTCCGGTTGTAGGTACCGCCCTCAGAGGGCGTCACCACATCCGGGTAGGCGATGTTGACCAGGATCTTCAACGCCGGCTCGATAGCATCCTCGATCGGATTACCCAGCAGGAAGGGGCTGTTGAACGCCCGGAGGGCAGCGTTGACGGCGAACGTCACCAAGCGCGGCGGCGCGAGCAAGGGCAATTGGTTCGGAACAATCGTGGCGTAGTAGGCCTTACCGACACCGCCCCAGAACGAATCCGGCAGAGTGCCGAGGATCGGGATCGGCATCTTCAACAGCCCGGCGAGGTTCAGGGCAAGGTCGTCGATCTTGACCGTGGCTCCGGTCGAATCGGCCAGGACGAACCCCTCGAGGCCGCCGGTCACCAGATTCAACGGCAGGAACGCCGACAAGGAGTTGGCGATCGCGGTCAGGTTGAACACCTCGGGGAAGTCGGCCATCGGGTCGTAGGCCCAGGTGGCGTCGACGGTGGTGGTATTGAGGACGATCGATCCGTCCGTTGAGATCGCCTTCCCCGCCGGGGGCATGTCCGGATTCCCGCCGAGTGCCCTGGCGATATCCGGGAACCGACTGTAGAGGCCTCCATTAGGCCGCAACGGGTTTTGCAACAGGGCGAGCGCCTGAGCGGTCACGGTGGGCTTCGCGGCGTTCGAGCCTGGTGCGGCTACGAACGGGATGTACCCGGCCGGGGTCTGGCCCTCCACCACGCTCTGGCGTTGCGCCCGGTATGCCGCTGCCAGGTTGCCGGTCGCCTCGCTGGTGCCCAGCATCAGGCCGTAACGGCAGGCGGTCGCGGCGGAGTTGTTGGCACACGTGGCCGGCGCCGGGATGTTGGCGAGCGTGTTATAGAGCACCGAGGTGCTCGCGTACTGGCTCTTGTTGTTGTCGGCGATGTACTTCAGCAGCAATGTGAGGCTGATCTCGGCCGGGATGAGCCCGATCGAACCACCGTCGAGAACGGTGTTGACATTGACGTTCAGGCTTTGCGGGGGCCCGGAGTTGTACAACCCAGCCACACTGGTTCCCGGGAGTGCGTTGCCCACCGCGTTGAGGATCCCGGCCAACGTGCCGGCGGTGTAGGCGGGGCTCCAGGTGATGTCGACGGGCCGGGCGTTTGCCGACGGCGCTCCCGCCACCGAGAGGGCCATGGCAGCGGCCGCCGCGCCCGCAACCGCCGCGTTCCTGGCCCGCCGCGCTCTGCTGCGCCGGGTGGCGCGATTCTCCGTTGAATCGATCATGGCTGTTGGCTCCTTCATCATCTGGGTCCGAGGGTCTATGTGGCTCTAGTGTTTGACGTCCGACAGCTACGGGGACGGGGTGCCCGGGGTTCCGTTCTGGCCTGCGGTGCCGCCCGTGGCGCCGGCAGTACCCCCGTTGCCGGCCGCACCGCCGACGCCGATGGTTCCGCCGTTTGCGCCGTTACCGCCGTCACCGCCGTTGCCGACGCCCTTGCTGTTCCCGTTGCCGCCGGTGCCGCCGGCGCCGCCATTGCCCGACGGGGTGGTCTGTGCCGGGTTGCCCACGTCACCCACATCGCCGTCGGCACCCTTGGTGGAGCCGAGTCCACCGGCCCCGCCCGCACCGCCGGTGCCGGCCACGGTGCTGCCGGGATTGCCGCCCAGCCCGCCGTTACCGGCCTTACCGCCGTTGCCGCTGTTTCCGCCGTCGGAGTTCCAGCCGCTGCCGCCGTCGCCGCCGGTACCGCCGATGCTGGCATTACCGCCTACGCCACCGCGGCCACCGTTACCGCCCGCTCCGGCCACACCCGTCGATGCCTGCGCTATGCCGCCATCGCCCCCGGCTCCGCCGGTGCCGCCGGTCCCGCCCGGGCCGCCGCCGGCGCCGCCGGGACCGCCGTTGGCCGCGTTCGGCCGGCCGGCAATGGCGCCGCTGCCGCCGGTCCCGCCGTTACCGCCGTTGGTGGTGCCGCCGATCCCGCCGACCCCACCGCTGCCGCCGTTGCCACCGGCCCCGCCGACACCACCGGCGCCACCGGCACCGCCCTGGGCCGCGCCGTTGCCGCCGGCCTTCCCGTCGGTCGCGCTGGAGAGGATGCCGAGGAAGCTCGAGGAGTTGGATCCGTTGGCGCCGTTGGCGCCGCCGCCGGCGCCCAGGCCGCCTTGAGCGCCGTCGCCGCCGTTACCACCGTTGCCGGCCCCGAGGGCGTCGCCGCCCTTACCACCGGCGCCGCCGGTACCGCCGACGCCCGAAGCCGCTCCGCCGTTCCCGCCGTTCCCGCCGTTACCCGACTCGGATCCGCCGTTGCCGCCGTCGCCGCCCTTCTGCCCATTGGCCCGGGCGTTGCCGCCGTTGCCGCCGTTGCCGATCTTCCCGGCATCGCCGCCGTTGCCGCCTGCTCCGCCG
The DNA here is from genome assembly GCA_036782595.1 of Mycobacterium sp. Taxonomy (GTDB): domain Bacteria; phylum Actinomycetota; class Actinomycetes; order Mycobacteriales; family Mycobacteriaceae; genus Mycobacterium. The sequence goes on from DAIPYT010000032.1 coordinate 25,794, forward strand.
GTGGGCGCGCCCAGAC
>DAIPYT010000033.1:0-21092 GCA_036782595.1 Mycobacterium sp.
CCGTTGCATATGGTCTGACCAGCGCATGTCGTGGCGTCATAACTGAAACCATCGCCGATCAGGAAACCGGCATCCGGATGATCGGCAGTCCCGTCGCCGATGAACCGCCGGACGAAGTCGGCCAGTGGTCGCTCGCCGCGGGCGTTCGCCGGCTCGCCGGTGGTCACCGCGGAGGCTTTCGCGACCGCTGCGGCGGCCTGGAACTCTCTGCGGGCGAACGCGGCTGCCGTCCAGGCCAGCGATGCGGCCACCGGGCTGTCCGGGGCTCCGTCGGCGCCTAGCCAAGCCAGCGGTTCGGAGCCGTTACCCGACACTGCGCCGGGGACAGCTGCGGTCATCACCGGTGCCGCGGCCGCGAAGGCCACTGCGGGCACGGTGGGGCGGGTGGATCGCTGGAATGCCGCGATAGTTGGGCCAGCCGCGGGCGCTGGCGCTGCCGCGAGGGGCGTCACTGCTGGGAGTTCCACGGTGCTGTCCGGACGGTTGGCCGACGATGGCTGCGGCGCCGTCGCCGAGGTGCGCGGCGCGAGCACTGCGGCCGGGGCCGGCGTCGCCGTGGATCGTCGCCCACGGGGCGCGGGGTCGTGCGCCGATACGGTGTCCGAACCGCGAGCGGTACGCGCGGTCGACCTGGAGGGGGCGGAGTGCGATCCCCGAGAAGGCCCTTCGGAGCGGGCGGAGGACCCATTGGCATTGGTGTCAGTGGCCGGTTCGGCGGTAGCCACCGCCGGCACCGACGCGATCGCCACTCCTACGCCGAGCGCAACTGCCAAGGCGCCCACCCGACCTACGTATCGTGCCGGCATCGAATCCAAAACAACTGCCATGCTCAACCCCTGATACCTATGGCCCGGTTCGCCCGCAGCGAACAGACAGGGTTCATAGAGTAGAAACAAGTCGGCCCGCGGAGAACAGTTACGGGCCTCTGTAATGAAATGAGTGACCTTCGTCCTTTGTCGCGGTGCTCGACGAGCACTATCCGCTGAGCCAGGGCCCCAGACGACGCAGAGCCTCATCGATATCGGAACTCGGCCCGGCGAAGGACAGCCGGACGAAGGCGTTGCCACCGATGGTGTCGAAGTCGATACCCGGTGCGATCGCCAGACCGGTGTCGGCGAGCAGCTTCTCGCAGAACCGCAATGAATCCGCAGTGAAGCCGGAGACGTCGGCGTAGACGTAGAACGCCCCGTCGGCGGGTGCGAGTCGGGTGATGCCCATCTGGTGCAGCCCGGCGATCAATGTGTCCCGGTTCGCCGCGTAGTGGTCCAGGTGCCCTCGCACTTCGGCGATCGCCTCCGGGGTGAAGGCGGCCAGCGCGGCGTGCTGGGCCAGCACCGGCGGGCAGATGGTGAAGTTCCCGGTCAGGCAGTCCACCGCCCGGCGTAGCTCCTCGGGTACCAGAAGCCACCCGAGACGCCAGCCCGTCATCGCGAAATACTTCGAAAAGCTGTTGACCACAACGGCATTGCGGGACATCGCCCACGCGCAGGAAGTCTCGGGCGCGCCGGGGTACACCAAACCGTGGTAGACCTCATCGCTGATCAGCCGAACGCCTTCGGCGTCACACCAGGTCGCGATGGCAGCCAGTTCCGCCGCCTCGATCACGGTTCCGGTCGGGTTGGCCGGGCTCGCGACGATCACACCCTGCACCGGTGGGTCGAGTGCGGCGAGCATCTGTGCGGTCGGCTGGAATCGCGTCTGGGGCCCGCAATCGATCTCCACCACCTCGCAGCCCAGCGCCGAGAGAATGTTCCGGTAGCAGGGGTAGCCCGGGCTGGCGATGGCCACCCGGTCGCCGGCGTCGAAGCAGGCCAGGAAGGTCAGCAGGAATCCGCCGGAGGAGCCGGTGGTGAGCACGACGTCATCGACACCGACATCGAGGCCGTGCCGGGTGCGGTACGAATCGGCGATGGCCTGGCGTAGTTCCGGAATACCCAGTGCCACCGTGTATCCCAGCGGTCCGCTGCGCAGTGCCCGCTCGGCGGCTGCCAGCACCGGAGCGGGTGCCCCGGCACTGGGCTGGCCGGCTGAGAGGTTCACCAAATCACCGTGGGTGCGTTGACGCTCCGCGGCGGCCAGCCAGACGTCCATCACGTAGAAGGGTGGAATGCCGGCACGGCGAGCGACGCTCACTGCTGAAAAACCTCGTCCTCCAGCCAGCGCACCTGTTCGCGCGGCGGACCCAGCAGTTGCGCGCTGCCATGCGCCCTTTTGAAGTACAGATGCATATCGTGTTCCCAGGTGATGGCGATCCCGCCGTGCAGTTGAATCGCCTCACCGGCCACCGTGCAGAATGCCTCGCTGGCCGCGAGCCTGGCGAGCCTGGCGGTCAGGGGGCTCGGCTTGGCCACCGCGTCACCGACGACCGCCCGCGCCGCTTGGACGACGACATAAAGGTCGGCCATCCTGTGCTTGAGGGCCTGGAAGCTGCCAATCGCCCGGCCGAACTGCACCCGCTGCTTGGTATAGGCCACTGTGAGATCCAGACAGCGGGCCGCGGCGCCGACCTGTTCGGCGGCCAGCAGGATGGCGGCGGTGTCGGCGATTCCCGGATCGGGCCCGATCACTGTCGATCCACCGGGTGTGACCCGGGCGAGCCGACGGGTCGGGTCCATCGTGCTGACCGGTTCGGTCTTCACGTCGGTCCACCGCATGATGTCGCCGTCCTCGACGGCGAGGACGACGTCGGCGACATCACCGTTGAGCACGTAATCCCGGTCCAGCACCACAGTCCCGATTGCGGCACCGGCGGCCAGCTGTTCGAGGGTCTGCGAGTCCGGGTCGTCCGAACCGAGTAGCGCCAGGGCGGCCAGCGTCGTACCCAACAACGGGGTTGGTACCAGCCCGCGCCCGAGCTCCTCCAGAACCACTGCAGCGTCGGCTAATTCGCCGCCGGCACCGCCGAACTCTTCGGGGACCACCAATGCGGCCACACCGACCTGCTCGCACAGCAAGGACCACAGCACCTCGTCGTAGCCGCGTGCCGACTCCATAGCCCGGCGGACCGCACCGGAGTCGGCATGCTTGTCCACCAGCGCGGCAACGGTTTGCCGCAGCAATTGACGTTCTTCACTCACAGCGCCTCCAGGACTCGACGTCGATGGCTGGCGGGGTCACCCCACGCCGACCGCAGTGCTTGCACCCGCAGCAGCAACTGGGACAGGTCGTGTTCGGCGGTGTAGCCGATCGCCCCGTGGGTCTGCAACGACGCGCGTGCCGAGAGCAGCGCGGCCTCGGCGGCGGCGGACTTGGCGGCGCTGACGTCGCGGGCAGCGTCATCGGAGTGATCGGCCAATGACAGTGCGGCGCCGTACAACAGGGGCCGGGCCAACTCCAGTCCGATGTGGACGTCGGCCAACTTGTGCTTGATCGCCTGATAGCTGCCGATCGGCCGGCCGAATTGGGTGCGCTGCTTGGCGTATTCGACCGCCATGTCCAGCATCGCCTGGCCGGCGCCCACCAACTGCGCCGCAGTGGCCAGGGCCCCGAAATCGTAGGCGCGGGCGGTGTCGACGGCGCGGTGATCCCCGGATGGCGTGAGGTCGAACAGTCGGCGACTGGGGTCCACCGACGGGTGTCCGGCCGACGGCACCGCATCGGTGACCGAACCCTCGGCCGCGAGCAGGGCGATTCCGGCGAACTCGGCGTCGACGGCGAGTGGAACACGCGGTGGCATGGCCACCGTGACGATCAGTTCCCCGCCTGCAAGGGCGCTCGCACGTTCATCGCCGGCCAGCAGAACCGGGGCCACAGCCAGGGATTCGGCGACCGGACCCGGCACGCACCATCGGCCCAGTCGTTCGACGGCGACGACGAGATCAACGGGATGCGCGCCGATCCCGCCGGACTCCTCGGGGACCGCCAGTGCGGTGACACCCAGATCGGCCAGTCGTGCCCACACCGCTCGTCCGGGGTCGGTGTCGCCCTTGTTCCAAGCCCGCACCACCCCGGGCAGGTCCGCGCTTCCCAGTGCCGCGTCGATGCTGGCGGCGAAGTCGCGTTGCTCGGGGTCGAGGGAGAACTTCACTTGACGCCCTCCCTGGGCAGGCCCAGCAGGCGCTCGGCGATGATGTTGCGTTGAACCTCGTTGGTGCCGGCGTAAATCGGGCCGCCGAGGGCGAACAGCAGGCCGTCGGACCACGCGCCGGCCAGTTCCGCGCCCGGCCCGCGAAGGTCGAGTGCGGTCTGATGGATAGCGACATCGAGATCAGACCAGAACACCTTCGTGACAGACGATTCCGCGCCTAGTTCGCCGCCCTCCGCCACCCGGGTCACCGTGCCGAACGTGTGCAACCGGTAGGCCTGCGCCTTGATCCAGGCGTCCGCAACCTGGTCGGCGAGACCCGCGTCACTGCCGCGTTCCCGCCACTGGGCGACCAGCCGTTCGGCCGGCGCGACAAACCGTGCCGGGCTGCGCAGCGACATGCCGCGTTCATTGCTCGCCGTGCTCATCGCCGCGCGCCAGCCGTCGTCCACGGCGCCGATCACGTCGCAGTCGGGGACGAACACATCGTCTAAGAAGATCTCCCCGAAACCGGTGTCGCCACTGAGTTGTTCGATCGCCCGGACCGTGACGCCGTCGGCTTTGAGGTCGAACATGACGTAGGTCAGGCCGCGGTGTCGTTGCGCCTCCGGGTCCGATCGGAACAGGCCGAACCCGCGGTCCCCGAACGGCGCCCGACTGCTCCAGATCTTCTGACCGTTCAGCAGCCAGCCGCCGTCGGTGCGGGTCGCGGTGGAACGCAGCGACGCCAGGTCACTCCCCGACTCGGGTTCCGACCAGGCTTGCGCCCAGATCTCCTCGCCGTTGGCCATCTTCGGCAGGATGCGATCCAACTGCTCCTCGCTGCCGTGTGAAAACAACGTCGGCGCCAGCATCGAGGTGCCGTTGGCACTGGCCCGTCCGGGTGCCCCTGCGCGGAAGTACTCCTCCTCGAAGACCACCCACTGCAGCAGGGTGGCGTCCCGGCCGCCGTAACGCTCCGGCCAGGTGATGACGGAGAACCCGGCGTCGAAGAGCACCCGATCCCAGCGGCGGTGTTGGGCGAAGCCCTCGGCGTTGTCGTAGGACTCGGTGGGGAACTCGTGTGTGTTCGCGGCCAGGAAGGATCGCACCTCATCGCGGAAGGCGCAGGTGGCGTCGTCGTAAGCCAGATCCATCAGAGCATCTTTCGCAGTTCGGTTTTCAAGACCTTGCCCCCGGCGTTGCGGGCCAGGGTGTCGACGAAGACCACTGAGCGCGGTGCCTTGAAGTTCGCCAGATGCTTCCGGCTGTAGTCGATGACGGTCTGCTCGTCGAGATCGAACCCGGGTCGGCGGACGACGAAGGCGCGGCCCACTTCCCCGAGTCGTTGGTCGGGGACTCCGATGACCGCCACATCGGCCACGCCGTCGAGGCGGGCCAGTGCCTGCTCCACCTCGGCGGGATACACGTTGAACCCGCCGCAGATGTACATGTCCTTGAGTCGGTCGGTGATTTTCAGATTCCCCGCCGCATCGACCGTGCCGACATCGCCGGTGTGCAGCCAACCGTCGGCGTCGATGGCCTCGGCGGTGGCCGCCGGATCGTCGAGATAGCCCAGCATCACGTTGGGTCCCCGCAACAACACCTCGCCGGCGCCGGTGTCATCCGGGTCACCGAGGCGCAGTTCGAAATCGGCGATCGGCCGGCCGCAAGTGTTGGCCACGGTCACCGGATCGTCATCGGCGCGACACATCGTGCCGAATCCGCTGGCTTCGGTCAGGCCGTACGCCGTCAGCACGACGTCGAAATCGAGATCGCTCTGCATGCGCTCGATGAGCACCACCGGCACGGTGGCCGCACCGGTGACGGCGAACCGCAGGGACGACAGGTCGTAGTCGGCCCGGGACGGATGGTCCAGCAGCGCCTGATAGATCGTCGGGGGCCCCGGAAGTACCGTGATGCGTTGTCTTTCAACGGTTCGCATGGCCTCCTCGGCATCGAAGGTCAGCGCTGGGATGAGCGTGGCCCCGGTCTGGAGGCAAGCCAGGATGCCGGCCCGGTAGCCGAAATTGTGGAAGAAGGGGTTGATGCACAGATACCGGTCGTTGCTGGTGATCTGGCCGCACGCCGCCCACGCGGCCGGAGCCGACAGCGACTGACGGTGCGCGCACAAGACACCCTTGCTGCGCCCGGTCGTGCCGGAGGTGAACAGGATGTCGGAGACGTCGTCGGGGTGGACCGCCGCAGCACGGGCGTCGACCTCGGACAGCGGGATCTGCGGACCGGCTACGAATTCATCCCAGGTCCCGTCATCGTCCTCCACCGGGACGCGGACCACGTGCCGCAGCGCCGGCAACGCGCCCCGGTCGAGCTCGGCCACCCGGTCGGTGCCCAGGAATCGGCCCATCGCGATCAGCAGCGGGGCTTTCGTGCGGGCGAGGATATCGGCGGCCTCACCGGGGGTGTAACGAGTGTTCAACGGCACCAGCACCGCGCCCGCGTAGTGGATGGCCAGGCACCCGACCACCCAGTGCCAGGTGTTGGGCGACCACAGTGCCACCCGGTCGCCGGGTTGGATGCCCGCTCCGGCTATCGCCGCCGCGGTGTGGCGCACTTCCTCGTGAAATTCGGCGAAGCTGAAACTTCTCTCGGCGGTGACCAGTGCGGGGTGGTCGGCGAAGTCGAAGGACATCCGGTGGAGCACGGCAGGTGTGGTGAGCCCGGCCGAACCGGTGTCCCCGCTCATTTGGTACTCCTACCTGGCCCCGGGCCGACAAAGCAAGTGCTTGGTAGGTTAGCCTACAAGGGTGGGTGTCGACGAGTTCCGAGCCGAGGTCCGCCAGTGGCTGGCCGAGAATCTGGTCGGCGATTACGCCCGACTCAAGGGCCTGGGCGGTCCGGGCCGCGAGCACGAGGCCTTCGCCGAGCGTTTGGCGTGGAACCGCCATCTGGCCGCGGCCGGATTAACCTGCCTGGGCTGGCCCGTCGAACACGGCGGGCGCGGGCTGTCGGTCGCCCATCGAGTGGCCTTCTACGAGGAGTACGCGCACGCCGACGCGCCGGACAAGGTCAACCACCTCGGAGAGGAACTGGTCGGCCCGACGCTGATCGCCTACGGGACGCCCGAGCAGCAGCGCCGCTTCCTTCCCGCTATCCGTGATGTCACCGAACTGTGGTGCCAGGGCTATTCCGAACCCGGCGCCGGCAGCGACCTGGCTAACGTGTCGACCTCGGCCACACTCGAAGGGGAGCACTGGGTGCTCAACGGGCAGAAGGTGTGGACTTCGCTGGCGCACTGGTCGCAGTGGTGTTTCGTGCTGGCCCGTTCGGAAAAGGGGTCCAAGCGCCATGCCGGCCTGTCCTATCTGCTTGTTCCGCTCGATCAACCCGGTGTGGAGATCCGTCCCATCGTTCAGTTGACCGGTGACTCGGAGTTCAACGAGGTGTTCTTCACCGACGCCCGCACCGATGCCGATCTGGTGGTCGGTGAACCCGGTGACGGCTGGCGGGTGGCGATGGGCACGCTGATGTTCGAGCGTGGGGTATCCACGCTTGGCCAGCAGATCCGTTACAGCCGTGAGCTTTCCGGGTTGGTGGATCTGGCCAAGAAATCCGGTGCCATCGACGACCCGCTGACTCGCGAGCGCCTGACTCGGGCCTGGGTCGGCTTGCAGGCCATGCGGTCCTTTGCCTTGGCCACCATGGACGACGAGGACGGCGGCCAGGCCGCCGGAAAAGATTCGGTGTCGAAGTTGCTGTGGGCCAATTGGCATCGCGATCTCGGTGAGCTCGCCATGGAGATCAGGGGCAAGGCCGGACTTGTTCTGGCCGATAACGAGTTCGATGAGTGGCAGCGACTGTTCCTGTTCTCCCGCGCCGACACCATCTACGGCGGATCCAACGAGGTCCAGCGCAACATCATCGCCGAGCGGGTGCTCGGCCTGCCGCGGGAGACGAGGGACTGATGGTTTCGCTGTCCACGCCGCCGGACGAGACCGCCGGCCACGGCCTGCTCGACGGCAAAGTCGTCGTGGTCACCGCGGCGGCCGGCACCGGCATCGGATCAGCCACCGCGCGGCGTGCCCTTCTGGAAGGCGCCGACGTGATGATCTCCGATCACCACGAGCGACGTCTCACTGAGACCCGGGATGCCTTGTCGGCCTTGGGACTTGGCCGGGTGGAGAGCGTCGTTTGCGATGTGACGTCGTCGGCGCAGATCGACGCCATGATCGCCTCGACCACCGCCCGCCTCGGCAGACTCGATGTCCTGGTCAACAACGCCGGCCTCGGCGGTCAGACGCCGGTGATCGAGATGACCGACGAGGAGTGGGATCGCGTCCTTAACGTCACCCTCACCTCCGTCATGCGGTCGACCCGCGCCGCGCTGGAGTACTTCCGCGAGGCCGGACACGGCGGCGCGATCGTCAACAACGCCAGTGTCCTGGGCTGGCGGGCGCAACACTCGCAATCCCACTATGCGGCCGCGAAGGCCGGGGTGATGGCGCTGACCCGTTGCAGCGCAATCGAAGCCGTCGACTACGGCGTGCGGATCAACGCCGTCTCGCCCAGCATCGCCCGGCACCGATTCCTGGAGAAGACCAGTTCGGTGGAACTACTCGATCGACTTTCGGAGAGCGAAGCCTTCGGGAGGGCCGCTGAACCGTGGGAGGTCGCCGCCACCATCGCGTTCTTGGCCAGCGACTACGCCAGTTATCTGACCGGGGAAGTCATCTCGGTCTCGAGTCAACACCCATGACCAGTCCGCAGCCTGCCACCCGGCGCGATGAGTTGCTCGAGTTGGCCGCGGCGATGTTCGCCGAACGCGGGCTGCGCGCTACGACCGTCAGGGATATCGCCGACGCGGCCGGAATCCTCTCCGGGAGTCTCTATCACCATTTCTCATCCAAGGAAGAGATGGTCGACGAGGTCCTGCGCTGTTTCCTGGACTGGTTGTTCGCGCGCTATCAGGAGATCATCGACACCGAGCCGAATCCCCTTGAGCGGTTCAAGGGCTTGTTCATGGCGTCGTTTGACGCCATCGAGCACCATCACGCCGAAGTGGTGATCTACCAGGACGAGGCGAAGCGACTCGCCGTCCAGCCGCGCTTCGGCTACGTCGACGAACTCAACAGGCGCCAGCGCAAGATGTGGGTCGATGTCCTGACCGAGGGCATCGCACAGGGTTACTTCCGCCGGGATATCGACGTTGATCTGGTGTACCGATTCATCCGCGACACCACCTGGGTATCGGTGCGCTGGTATCAGCCCGGCGGCCCGCTGACCGCCGACCAGGTTGGCCGGCAATACCTTGCCATCGTTCTCGGCGGTATCACCACTGACAAGGAGGCCACACATGGCTGAGGCGTATGTCATCGACGCCGTCCGCACTCCGGTCGGCAAGCGGGGCGGCTCGCTGGCCGGTGTCCACCCGATCGACCTCGGGGTGTACGCATTCCGGGGAATCTTCGACCGCAACGACGTCGACCCCGCTGCCGTCGACGATGCGATCGTCGGCTGCGTCGACGCCGTCGGCGGTCAGGCCGGCAACATCGGGCGGCTCACCTGGCTGGCTGCCGGATACCCCGAGGAGGTGCCCGGAGTCACCGTCGACCGGCAGTGCGGGTCCAGCCAGCAGGCGATCTCCTTTGGGGCCCAAGCCATCATGGCCGGGACTGCCGATCTGATCCTGGCCGGCGGCATGCAGAACATGAGCCAGATCCCGATCTCCTCGGCGATGATCGTCGGCAAGGAACTCGGCTTCACCACGCCGACAGCGGAATCCAAAGGCTGGCTCGCGCGATACGGCGATCAGGAGATCTCCCAATTCCGCGGCGCGGAGATGATCGCCGAGAAGTGGGACATCTCCCGTGACGACATGGAGGCCTGGGCGTTGTCCAGCCATCAGCGGGCTTTCGCCGCCATCGAGGGCGGCCGCTTCCACAACGAGATCATTCCCGTCGAGAACTTTGCGGTGGATGAAACCCCAAGGCAGACAACGCTGGAGAAGATGGCTTCGTTGCAGACCCTCACCGCGGGCGGCCGGATGACCGCTGCGGTGGCCAGTCAGATCTCCGATGGCGCGAGTGCGGTGCTGTTGGCCTCGGAGCGGGCGGTCAAAGACCACAACCTGAGACCGCGCGCGCGGATCCACCACATCAGCTGCCGCGGCGCCGACCCGGTGCTGATGCTCACCGGACCCATCCCGGCCACCCGCTACGCCCTGGACAAGACCGGGCTGTCCATCGAGGACATCGACGTGGTGGAGATCAACGAGGCCTTCGCCCCGGTGGTGCAGGCGTGGATCAAAGAGACCGGCGCCGACCCGGCGAAGGTCAATCCCAACGGCGGAGCGATCGCGCTGGGCCACCCACTCGGCGCCACCGGGGCAAAACTGTTCGCCACCATGCTCAACGAACTGGAGCGCACCGGCGGCCGGTATGGGCTGCAAACCATGTGCGAAGGCGGCGGCACCGCGAACGTCACGATCATCGAGCGGCTCTGAGCGCCGCTCCTCCCTCCGAATGCACATCTCAGGCGTGTGACCTGCGTCATGAACCCCGGGCCAATCCGAAGTCATCGCGGCTCCGAATAGCCCGTGATAGCCCGGTCACCCCGATCGGTGCGTGAATTCAGGGACGCCAAGCAGGTAGGCGGCCGACAGAAGGGTTTGTGGTCATGGTTTCGTTGCGCGCGTGGTTGGTTTCCGGCACCTTTGCCGCAGGGATCGGCGCTGGCATTTTGTGCGGGGCGGGTGTCGCCGCCGCTGATACCGGTGGGAACTCTGAGACTGTGAAGTCGCAGGCAGAGACCGCCAAGGAGTCGCCGAGAGCCGAGAGAAACGCCCGCCGGGCCCCGGGCTCCGGCGCCCGACCGGCCCCCGCTGCTGTAACTCGCGCTCGGGACGGCCTGGCCGACCTCGCGGCTGCCTTGCCGGCGTCGGTCAAGTCGCCTTCTGCGGTCGATCGCGGCCCGCGCGCCCGGGTAGCACGCGCGGCGGCCGTGGTGTCCAACGTCCCCGCGGCAAAAGACTCGCCGGCCACGGCCCCGGTTGCCGCGGCGGTGACAAAGGCGGCAACACCGGTACCCGCGGCGCCGTCGAGCGTGCCCGTCGATCCGGCCAAGTTCGCCGGGACGTACTACGAGCAGGGCAGCGTGAAGCAGTTCTTCTCGATCGGCCTGGTGAACACCAAGGCGACGTACACACTGAATCCCGACGGAACGATCAAGGTTCAGAACTCCGGAAACTACTTCTTCAACCGGGGCCCGCGTTCATCCATCGTTGGATCCGCGGTATCGGTCAACGCCGACAACACCGCGCTGAACGTCGGCTTCTCGCCGTTCAGTCCGCCCTCGGCCAACCCACCCGGCAACTACACGATCCTCTACCACGCCCCCGACTACAGCTACGTCATCGTCAGTGATCCCTCCGGCCGAAGCGGCTACATCCTGACCAGAAGTAAGACGATCTCCCCCGCGGAGTACGCGGTGCTGCTCGACCAGGCGCGCTCGCTGGGCGTGAAGGGTCGCATCACCCCGACCAAGCAGTACGCCTGAGACGAGGCGAGGCGAACGCCCTCAGTCGATGAGGGCGTTCGCCGCCTGCAGGTGCTTGATCGCCTCGCTGACGATGCTCTCGATGAGTTCGGCACACGACGGCAGATCCTCGATGATGCCGGCCACCTGACCGGAAGCCAGCACACCGGCCTCGGTGTTGCCGTCGACCAGTCCCGCTTTGAGCAGCATCGGCGTATTCGCGGCCATCAGCACCTGCGACCACGTCATTTCCTTGCCGTGCCGCATGGCCAGTCCATCGCGGACGATCGACGGCCAGCTCATCTGGGACATCTTCTTGAACTTGGCGGCATTGACCACCGCGGCGGTGAATCCCTTGACCCGTGAACCACTTTCAAGGTTCTCCACCAGACCGGTACGAAGCACTCGGTGCGGCATGCCGTCCACGCGCGTCGACACCACGGTTCCGTCCAGTGCGGCCTGCAGATAACGCTGCTTGACCGCGTCAGGGACGGTCGAGTCCGACGTCAGCAGGAACCGGGTCCCCATCGCGACCCCGGCCGCTCCGTAGGACAGCGCCGCCGCCAGTCCGCGGCCGTCGAAGAAACCGCCCGCCGCGACCACTGGGATACCGGTGCCCTCCAACACGTCGAGGACCGATGGCAGCAGCAGGGTGGTGGCGACCGGACCGGTGTGCCCGCCGCCTTCTCCGCCTTGGACGATCACCATGTCGGCACCCCAGCCCGCGACCTTCTTCGCGTGTTTGGCCGCGCCCACCGACGGCACCACCACCGCGCCGGCCTCCTTGAGGCGGGCGATCAGTTCCTGCTTGGGCGCCAGGGCGAAGGACGCGACTTTGACGCCCTCGCGGATCATCAACTCCACCCGGTCACCGGCGTCGGCGGCGTCGGCGCGCATGTTGACCCCGAAGGGGCGGTCGGTGGCGGCCTTGACCTTGCTGATCGCGGTGGCCAGTTCGTCGATGGTCATCGTTGCCGACGCCAGGATGCCCAGACCCCCGGCGTTGGCGGTAGCCGATACCAGCCGTGCCCCGGCCACCCAGCCCATCCCGGTCTGTACCACGGGGTACTCGATACCGACGAGCCGGGTGAGCGGTGTCTGGATCCTCATAGCTTGACCTCCTTGTCGCGCAGCGCCTTCGGGTCGATCCGCCGGATCAGGTCGAGCTCTTCTCCGGTTGCGAGCCGGGTCGGCTCAGCCTCGTCCAGACCGTGGACCTCAAAGGAGGTGTTGGTCCGCACGTCCTCGGGCTCGACCCCGGGATGCAATGAGAGGGCGCGCATGGTGTTGTCGGGACCGCCGAAGTCGAAGACGCCGAGGTTGCTGACGACTCGGTACACGTTGACGAATCGGTACGCCGGGTTCTTCGGATCGACCTTGTCCCAGCCGATTCCGGACACCACGTCGACGCCGTCGCAGAAAACCCGGGTCGAGTGGTTGCCCACCCAGTAGCTCGTCGCGTGGTTGATGGTGTTGCCGGGTGCGCCACGTACGCCGAACATCTGCCTGGTCGGGTGCTGCAGCGGTCCGAACGCCGAGAGGTTCTGGTTGCCGTACCGGTCAATCTGGTTGGCTCCCATCACCACATGACGTCGGCCCCAGGCCAGCGTCTCGAAGACCCGGCCGAAGGGCATCCAGCCCTCCACCGCGCCGGTCACGCCGATGGCGGGGGTGTCGGCGAGCAGCCGTGCCTCACCGTCGGTGAGCAGGATGTCGGGGGCGAACGTCAGCCGCGCCAGCCGGGCTCCGATCGACACCATGGTGGTCATCGGGCTGACCATGATCTCGCCGGCATCGCGGAACAGTTCGGCGCAGGCGACCGCACACACTTCGGCTCGGCTCACCTGGATCACGACTTCGCCCCCTGCTCGGCGGTGAATCGCCGCACGGCTGCCTGATAGTCGGCTTCGCCGCGGGTGAGATAGGTGGCCGAGAATTGCGCCCAGCCGTCCATGTCGCTGGCCGCCTGGGCGTAGAAACGCTGGAACTTCTCGTCGCGGCCGTAGTCGGGCTCGGCGGTCGTGAAGTGGGCTCCCCCCGGGGCTTCAACGACGTGGTCCACCATCATCCGGTTGACCAGCAGTGCCTGTGGCGGAACGGCTTTCACCAATTCATCGGTCGGCACTACCTTCTCGACCGACAGGAAGCGCCGATCGGCGGCCATCAGGAACAGATCATCGAAGTACGGGTCGATGCCGGTGTAGGCGGCGTTGCCGCGGCTGTCCCCGAGATTGAGGTGGACGAATGCGGCGTCCAGGCGCAGCGCGGGCATCGCGATCAGCTCCTCGTGGTGATCGCCGGTCGCATAAGGGGATTGGACGGTCTTGAGCTCACCGTCCCAGAAGTCAGGCACCGAACTGCCCAGCCCGGCGCGGATCGGCAGAAACGGAAGACGCTGTGCCGCAGCCTGCAAGCCGCAGCGCAGCATGCCCTCGTCCATCTCGCGCGCCACGATTGATCCCGAGGTGCGGGCCCGGGAGAACCAGGGGTCGTAGAACGGCGCCGAATCCAGCGAGACGAACCCGTAGTAGAGCTTGCTGATCTTCCCGGCCGAGCAGAGCAGTCCGATATCGGGGCCGCCGTAGCTCACCACCGTGAGATCGGTGGCGTCGGTGCGCATCAGCGCACGGACGAAGGCCAGCGGTTTGCGTCTGGATCCCCAGCCCCCGATGCCGATGGTCATGCCGCTTTCGATTCGGGCGACCGCCTCGTCGAGTGTCGTCCGCTTGTCGCCATGCCCGGCACCGATGCTCATTGTCCGGCTTTCTTCGTTCCCGCGAAGTCGTCGCGCAGTTCGTCGGACACACCGGACAGGTTCAACTCGAAGGTGAAACCCTGTTCCATCCGGTAGCTGGAGTTCACCCGTTGCGGGTCAATGAGATTGAGTGCCTCCTTGGCCGCCCGGATCACCCGGGTGTCCTTCTTGGCGATATCGCGGGCCACCCGTAGCGCCGCTTCGTCGAGTTCGGCTCTCGGCACCACCTCGTGGACCGAGCCGAACTGGTGCAGCGTCGCGGCGTCCACGGTGGCGGCAGTGAAGAACAGCCTCCGCATCATGTGTTGCGGGACCAGCCGGGACAGGTGGGTGGCCGCGCCGAGCGCTCCGCGTTCCACCTCGGGAAGACCGAAGGTGGCGTCGTCGGAGGCCACGATGACATCAGAGTTGCCCACCAGTCCGATGCCCCCGCCGACACAGAACCCGTTGACCGCCGCGACCACCGGGACCGCACATTCGTAAACGGCTTTGAACGCGGCGAAGCATCCGCGGTTGGCGTCGATCAGGGCGGTGAACCCGGACGTGCGCTGCATTTCCTTGATGTCCACGCCGGCGTTGAAGCCGCGGCCTTCGGCTCGCAGGATCACAACGTGGGTGGCCATGTCCTGCCCGGCCGCGGTGATGGCATCGGCCAGTTCGAACCAGCCTCGGGACGGGATGGCGTTGACCGGGGGATAGTCGACCGTCACCGCGACGATGCCGGGTTCGACGGTGGACGACGTGATCGTCATGGCACTCCTAAGCAAGCACTTGCTTGGTAGGCTAGCACGGTGGATTTGAACCTCGGCGGTCGCGTCGTGCTGGTGACGGGCGGCGTCCGAGGGGTCGGGGCGGGGATCAGCGAGGTGTTCGCCGGGCAGGGGGCGGTGGTCGTCACCTGTGCGCGCCGAGGGGTCGATGGCCTTCCGTATGAGTTCCACAGTTGCGATGTCCGCGACCCGGATGCCGTGGCGGCACTGGTCGACGCCGTGGTGGACCGCCACGGCCGCCTCGACATCGCGGTCAACAACGCCGGCGGGTCGCCTTATGCGCTGGCAGCTGATGCGTCGCCACGGTTCCACCAGAAGATCATCGAACTCAACCTGCTGGGCATGCTGCACGTCTCGCAGGCCGCCAACGCCGTCATGCAGCGCCAGGATTCCGGCGGGTCGATCGTCTCGATCTCCAGCGTCAGCGGCCGGCGGCCCTCTCCTGGCACCGCCGCCTACGGGGCGGCCAAGGCCGGGGTGGACAGCCTGACCGCCACACTGGCCGTCGAATGGGCGCCCAAGGTCCGGGTCAATGCCGTGGTCGCCGGCATGGTGGCCACCGAGCAGGCCGAACTCTTCTACGGGGACGCCGAGTCCCAGGCCGCGGTTGCGGCAACTGTCCCGCTCGGGCGTCTGGCCCGGCCCGATGAAATCGGATGGGCCACGGCATTTCTCGCCTCCGATGCCGCCTCCTACATCAGCGGTTCCACACTTGCGGTGCACGGAGGCGGCGAGGCGCCCCCGTATCTGTCGGCATCCAGTGCCAATACGAAGGAGACTCACTGATGGGATTGCTCGACGGACGCGTGGTCATCGTCACCGGCGCGGGCGGGGGAATCGGGCGGGCGCACGCGCTGGCCTTCGCTGCCGAGGGCGCGAAAGTGATAGTCAACGATATCGGCGTGGGCCTGGACGGATCGCCTGCCGGCGGTGGTAGCGCCGCCCAGGCCGTCGTCGACGAAATCCGATCCGCCGGAGGCGAAGCCGTCACCAGCGGGGCTAACGTCGCGGACTGGGATCAGGCCGCCGGACTGATCCAGACCGCCGTCGACACCTTCGGTGGCCTCCACGTCCTGGTCAACAACGCCGGCATCGTTCGCGACCGGATGATCGCCAACACCAGTGAGGAGGAGTTCGACGCGGTCGTCGCAGTCCACCTCAAGGGCCACTTCGCCACCACCCGGCACGCCGGCGCGTACTGGCGTTCGCTGGCCAAGGAGGGCAAGCAGGTGGACGCTCGGATCATCAACACCAGTTCCGGCGCCGGGTTGCAGGGCAGCGTCGGGCAGGGTAACTACAGCGCAGCCAAAGCCGGTATCGCCGCGCTCACCCTGGTGGCCGCGGCCGAGATGGGCCGCTACGGAGTCACCGTGAACGCGATTGCGCCGTCGGCCCGCACCCGGATGACCGAGACGGTGTTCGCCGACATGATGGCCAAGCCGGACAACGGGTTTGACGCCATGGCCCCGGAGAACATCTCGCCTCTGGTGGTGTGGCTGGGCAGCAGTGAGTCCGCCGACATCACCGGCCGGGTGTTCGAGGTCGAAGGTGGCATCATCCGGGCGGCCGAGGGCTGGCAGCACGGCGCCGAGGTCGACAAAGGCGCGCGGTGGGAACCGGGTGAACTCGGCGCGGTGGTGCGCAGCCTGCTGGCCGAAGGCCGTCCGCCGGTGCCCGTGTACGGCGCCTAGACCGGGTCGCAGATGACCACCGGGATCACCCGGTCGGTCCAGGCCTGATAGTCGTCGAAACTGGTGTACATCCGAGTCATCTTCGGCCAGTAGTGGGCCCGTTCGTCCTCGGTGGCGTCGCGGGCGGTGAGGTTGAGCACCTCATCCTTGATCTGGACCGACACCTTCGGATTGGCCTTGAGGTTCAGGTACCACATCGGGTTGCTGGCTGAGCCGCCCTTGGAGGCGATCAGCACGATCCGGTTGCCCTCCCGCAGATACAGCAGCGGGCTGACCCGCGGCTCACCGGTCTTGCGGCCGATGGTGGTCAGCAGCGCCACCGGAGCGCCCTGCAGGAATTTGCCGCCGAGCTTGCCGCCGGTCTTCTTGTACAGCCAGGTCTGGCCGCGCGACATCCACTTGATGATGGTGTTGCTCTGCGCGGAGTCAAGTCCGCGTGGTCGTGGTTTGGACACCGTCTCGCTCCTTAGGAATGGATGAAATCTAACCCGGATGTGGTGGATCAGGCCGTCGGACGGGATGACGAAAGTCTCGTCCACCCGGGCGCCGGCCCGCCGGCCGCCGACGGACAACGTTGTCAGCACCGCGTAGCGGGCCCGTACCTCGTCGCCGACAATGGTGTATTCCGGTGTGGTGGTCGCCTCGATGATCCGGTACTGCGGTCCCCGAATCAGGCTGCGACGCAGTTGACTTCCGGAGAAACCGTTCTTGATGCCCTGCTCGACCCGGGTGCAGTCGGGGGCGAACGGAACCGAGTTGCCGTCGTGGCTGACGAGTGCGTCGATATAGGCCTGCGCGGCGGCGATACGCTCGGAATCTGTTGAGATGCCTAGATCCGCTCGATGATGGTGGCGGTCGACAACGCCCCGCCCGCGCACATGGTGATCAGCGCGGTGGACTTTCCGGTGCGCTCCAGTTCGTGCAGTGCGGTGGTGATCAGCCGACTGCCGGTGCTGCCCACCGGATGACCCAGTGCGATCGCCCCGCCGTTGACGTTGACCTTGTCCAGGTCCGCGCCGTAGACCTGGGCCCAGCTGAGGACGACGGACGCGAACGCCTCGTTGATCTCGACGATGTCGATGTCGTCGAGCGTCATGCCGGACTTCTCCAGGACCTTCGCGGTGGACTGCACCGGGCCGTCGAGGTGGTAGTAGGGCTCGGACCCCACCAGGGCCTGGGCGACGATGCGGGCCCGCGGGGTGAGGCCCTCGGCCCGTGCCACGGACTCGTCCATCCACAGCACCGCTGCTGCGCCATCGGAGATCTGCGACGAGGTGCCGGCGGTGTGCATAGCGCCCTCCATCACGGGCTTGAGCGCGGCCAGGCCCTCGGCGGTGGTGTCGCGAAGACCCTGATCGCGGCTGACCATATGACGCTCGGCGGTGGGCTGCTTGTCCTCGCCGATGACCGGCGCCTCCACCGACGAGATCTCCCGGTCGAAACGGTTCTCATCCCAGGCCCGCTTGGCCTTCTGCTGGGAGATCAGACCGAGGTGGTCGAGGTCGGCCCGGGTGATTCCGCGACGCTTGGCGATCCGTTCGGCGGCGGTGAACTGGTCGGGCATGTCGATATCCCAGGACTCCGCTCGAATCCGGGAGCGGTCCGGCCCGGCGTTGGCGCCCAGACCCACGCGGCTCATGGCCTCGATGCCGCAGGCGACCCCGACATCGACGGCGCCGGCCGCGATCAATCCGGCGATCAGGTGGTTGGCCTGCTGGGCGCTGCCGCACTGGCAGTCCACCGTGGTGGCGCCGACCTGCTCGGGGAGCCCGGCGGTCAGCCACGCGACCCGGGTGACGTTGTTGGACTGTTCGCCGTACTGCGTGACGCAGCCACCGATCACCTGCTCGACCAGTCCGGGGCCGACCCCGGCCTTGTCCACCAGAGCCTTCTGAACCGCACCGAGCAACTCGGTGGCATGCAGTCCCGAAAGCCAGCCGTTGCGCTTTCCGATCGGGCTTCGGGTGGCCTCAACGATCACAGGATTGCCCATTCGGTCAGGCTAGAACAGGTTTCAGTAATATGACAAGCAAGGTTGCCGCGATGCCTTTTGTCTGCGGTGGAGCCGTGTTTTACTGGCACTAGAACACGTCATAGTTTCAGGAGTGCAATACCCATGCCCGATACCGGCACTGACCCAAACCTGCCGCATGGCTTCGATTTCCTCGACCCCGACCGCAACGTCGTGAAGTTGCCGGTCGAGGAGTTGGCCGAGTTGCGCAAGAGCGCGCCGGTCTGGTGGTGCGAGCAGCAGATCGGTAAGGGCGGATTCAACGACGGCGGCTACTGGGTCGTCACCAGGCACAAAGATGTCAAAGAGGTGTCCCGGCGCAGCGATGTCTACCACAGCGGGCCGAACACCGCGCTGCCGCAGTTCGCCGACGACATGAAGCGCGAAGACATCGATATGCAGAGCGTGATCCTGCTCAACATGGACGGCGAGCATCACGATCGGTTGCGGCGGATCATCTCGCGCGGTTTCACCCCGCGGGCCGTTGAACGGCTGCGCGACGAACTGACCCAGCGGGCACAGAACATCGTCAAGACCGCTGCCGCAGACGGCACCGGGGATTTCGTCGAGCAGGTGTCCTGTGAGTTGCCACTGCAGGTGATCGCCGGACTTCTCGGCGTCCCTCAGGAGGAGCGGGCCAAGCTCTTCCGCTGGACCAACGAGATGACCGGTAACGAGGATCCCGAGTTCGCCCATGTCGACGGCCGAGCCTCCTCGATGGAACTGCTCGGCTACGCCATGCAGATGGCCGCGATCAAGGCCGAGAACCCCGGCGAGGACATCGTCACCGCCCTGATCAACGCCGACATCGCCGGGGAGAAGTTGTCCGATGACGAGTTCGCCTTCTTCGTGCTGATGCTCGCCGTTGCGGGAAGCGAGACCACCCGGAACTCGATCACCCACGGGATGATCGCCTTCCTCAACAACCCGGACCAATGGGAGCTGTACAAGCGGGAACGGCCGGCTACCGCTGCCGATGAGATCGTTCGGTGGGCGACACCGGTCACCGCGTTCCAGCGCACCGCGATCAACGACACTGAGTTGGGCGGCGTGGAAATCAAGGCGGGACAACGGGTGGTGATGTTCTACCGCTCGGCCAACTTCGACGAAGAGGTTTTTGACACACCTCACAAATTCAATATCCTGCGCGACCCCAACCCGCACGTCGGGTTCGGTGGCACCGGGGTGCACTACTGCATCGGCGCCAACCTCGCGCGGATGACCATCGACCTGATGTTCAATGCGATCGCCGATCAGATGCCCGATCTCTCCTCGGTGGGAACCCCCGAGCGGCTGCGCTCCGGATGGCTCAACGGAATCAAGCACTGGCAGGTCGACTACACCGGTTCGACCTCCGCGTAACGGATCGTAGGGAGACCCGCGTGGATTTCACCCCGGAGCCGGAACAACAGGCCGTCGCCGACGTCGTGAACACGGTCCTGGACCGCGACAACAGTTGGGAGGCGCTGGTTTCCGGAGGTGTGACGGCGCTGGGAGTTCCCGAACGGCTTGGCGGCGACGGTGTCGGACTGCCGGAGATTGCCACCGCCCTCACCGAGATCGGCCGCCACGCGACGGTGAGTCCCGCACTCGCCACCCTCGGCCTGGGTCTGCTCCCGTTGCTCGATCTGGCCGACGATGCGCAGCAGGACCGCTACCTGGCGGGGGTGGCACAAGGCGCGATCCTCACCGCCGCGCTCAACGAGCCCGGTTCGGCCCTGCCGGAGCGACCCTCGACGACAGTGGTCGACGGCCGGATCACCGGCACCAAGGTCGCTGTTCCCTATGCCGGCCAGGCGACGTGGATCCTGGTCAGCACCGACAGCGGTGTTGCCGTGGTGTCTCCGGATGACGACGGGGTGCGTGTCACCAAGACTCCCACCTCGGCCGGTGGTGACGAGTTCGCCGTCGAATTCCGAAACGCCACAGTCGATGCCGTCCTCGAGGGTGGCAGCGTGCACCGACTGAACCAGTTGGCGCTGGCGGCGGTGGGAGCCTATGCCGCCGGACTGGTAGCGGGCGCGGTACGCCTCACCGCTGACTACGTATCCAACCGGCACCAGTTCGGTCGCCCACTGGCTACCTTCCAGACGGTGGCAGCCCAACTCGCGGAGGTCTACATCGCCTCGCGCACAGCGGGATTGGCTGCTACGTCGGTGGCCTGGCGGCTGTCGGAAGGCCGTGACGCCGACGAAGACCTCGACATCATGGCCTACTGGCTCACCTCGCAGTTGCCGCCCGCCATGCAGACCTGCCATCACCTGCACGGCGGCATGGGTATGGACATCACCTATCCCATGCACCGGTACTACTCGTTGACTAAGGACCTCACCCGCCTGCTGGGCGGGCCGGCATATCGTTTGGATCT
>DAIPYT010000033.1:21192-24742 GCA_036782595.1 Mycobacterium sp.
GGAGCGCAATGTACATAGAGCTGACGCCCGAACAACGGCACCTGCAGGCCGAGTTCCGGCAGTACTTCGCCACCCTCATCTCCACCGACGAGGCGAAGGAGATGGAGATCGACCGGCACGGCAAGGCCTACCGTGCGGTGATCAAGCGGATGGGCTCCGACGGAAAGCTCGGCGTGGGCTGGCCCAAGGAGTACGGCGGCCTCGGCTACGGCCCGATTGAGCAGCAACTGTTCGTCAACGAGGCGGCCCGCGCCGACGTACCGCTGCCGGCCGTGACCTTGCAGACCGTCGGCCCGACTCTGATGGTGTACGGCAACGAAGCCCAGAAGAAGAAGTTCCTGCCGGCCATCCTCGCCGGCGAGGTGCATTTCGCGATCGGCTACTCCGAGCCGGAAGCCGGCACCGACCTGGCGGCGCTGCGCACTTCGGCGGTCCGGCACGGCGACGAATACATCGTAAACGGCCAGAAGATCTGGACCACGGGCGGCCATGACGCCGACTACGTCTGGTTGGCTTGCCGCACCGACCCGGAAGCCGCCAAGCACAAAGGCATTTCGATCCTGATCGTCGACACCACCGATCCCGGGTACTCGTGGACGCCGATCATTCTCTCCGACGGCGCCCACCACACCAACGCCACCTACTACAACGACGTCCGGGTTCCGGCCGACATGCTGGTGGGGGAGGAGAACGCCGGCTGGCGGCTCATCACCACCCAGCTCAACCACGAGCGCGTCATGCTCGGTCCGGCCGGCAAGATCGCCGGCCTTTACGACCGCGTGCACGCCTGGGCATCCAAGCCCGGAGGCGACGGCGTGACACCCATCGATCGTGACGACGTCCGCCGTGCGCTCGGCGAGATCCGCGCCATCTGGCGGATCAACGAGCTGCTGAACTGGCAGGTTGCCGCCGCCGGGGAGACTGTCGATATCGCCGATGCCGCCGCCACCAAAGTGTTCTCCACCGAACGCATTCAGCGCATCGGGCGGCTTGCCGAGGAGATCGTCGGCAAGTACGGCAACCCGGCCGAAGACGAAACCTCCGAGCTCCTGCAGTGGCTCGATTCTCAGACCAAACGAAGCCTGGTGATCACCTTCGGTGGCGGAGTCAACGAGGTGATGCGCGAGCAGGTCGCCGCGGCGGGACTGGGTGTGCCGCGGGTGCCGCGGTGAGCATTGAGCAGATTCAACAAGCCGCTGAACAGATAAAAGCCGAGGGAAAGAGCAAGCCCCGCAAGGGTCGTCACCCGGTGAACCAGCCCATGGTCGACCATTGGCTGGATGCGATCGGCGACAAGAACCCGATCTACACCGACGAAGCTGCAGCCAGGGCCGCGGGTCATCCCGGTGTCGTCGCACCGCCGGCGATGATCCAGGTGTGGACCATGGCCGGGTTGGGCGGGGTTCGGGCTGACGACGACCCGCTGAGCAAGATCATGAAATTGTTCGATGACAACGGCTACGTCGGCGTCGTCGCCACCAATTGCGAGCAGACCTACCACCGCTATCTGCGCCCGGGCGAAGAAGTCAGTGTCGCAGCGGAACTGACCGATGTCATCGGCCCCAAACAGACCGCACTGGGGGAGGGCTTCTTCATCACCCAGAAGATCACCTGGTCGGTGGACGAGGAACCAGTCGCCGACATGCTGTGGCGGATCATGAAGTTCAGACCGGCCGACAAGGCCGGCGCATCGGGAGTGCCCGAGGACCTGGACGCGGATTTGATGATGCGCCCCGCCGCATCCAAAGACACCCAGTTCTTCTGGGACGGTGTCAACGCTCATGAACTGCGCATTCAGAAGCGGCCCGATGGCACGCTGCAGCACCCGCCTGTCCCGGCGGTGTGGCAGGACAAGGAAGTTCCGACCGACTACGTCGTCGCCAGCGGCAAGGGCAGCGTGTTCAGCTTCGTCGTCCACCACGCACCGCAGGTCCCGGGTCGCACGCTGCCGTTCGTGATCGCGCTGGTGGAACTCGAGGAGGGGGTGCGGATGCTCGGTGAACTCCGGGGCGTCGACCCCGCCACGGTGGAGATCGGAATGCCGGTGGGCGCAACCTATATCGACTTCCCCGAAGGTGAGAGCGGACCAGCATGGACGCTGTACGCCTGGGAGCCGGCGTCATGAGCGCGCCGATGGTCGGCACCAAGCTGCCGGAGTTGTCGTTCTACGGGGATCCGACATTCATCGTGTCGACGGCGATCGCCACCCGCGACTACCAGGATGTCCACCACGACCGGGACAAAGCCCAGGCCAAGGGATCCAAGGACATCTTCGTCAACATCCTCACCGACACCGGTCTGGTACAGCGGTATGTCACCGACTGGGCCGGTCCGAACGCGATCATCAAGTCCATCGGGTTGCGGCTCGGCGTGCCGTGGTACGCCTATGACACCGTCACCTTCAAAGGTGAGGTCACCGGCGTGGACGACGGACTTGTCACCGTGAAAGTCGTTGGCAGCAACAGCCTTGGCGATCACGTGGTCGCTACCGCGACGCTCACGATGGGAGGTGCCTGATGCCCGGCGAATTGTCCGGCAAGGCCGCGATCGTCGGGATCGGGGCCACCGACTTCTCCAAGGACTCCGGTCGAAGCGAGTTGCGCCTTGCCGCCGAGGCGGTGCTCGACGCCCTCGACGACGCCGGGCTTACGCCCGCTGACGTCGACGGCATGGTGACCTTCACCATGGACTCCAACACCGAGGTCGCCGTCGCCCGCGCGACCGGTATCGGTGAGCTGAAGTTCTTCTCCAAGATTCACCACGGCGGCGGGGCGGCGTGTGCCACCATCCAGCAGGCCGCGATGGCTGTCGCTACCGGTGTCGCGGATTGTGTTGTGGCATATCGCGCGTTCAACGAACGATCCGGTATGCGCTTCGGGCAGGTGCAACTGCGCCTCATCCAGGGTGCCGACTCCACCAGCGTCGACAACTCGTATTCCTACCCGCACGGGTTGTCCACCCCGGCGGCGCAAGTGGCGATGATCGCGCGGCGCTACATGCATGCATCGGGTGCGACCAGTCGCGACTTCGGGGCGATCTCGGTCGCTGATCGTCGGCACGCCGCCAACAACCCGAAGGCCTACTTCTACGGCAAACCGATCACCATCGAGGACCATCAGAACTCGCGTTTCATCGCCGAACCGTTGCGGCTGCTGGACTGCTGCCAGGAGACCGACGGCGGCGTTGCCATCGTGGTGGTGTCGGCCGAACGGGCCAAGGATCTCAAGCACCGGCCGGCGGTCATCGAGGCCGCCGCGCAGGGTTCCAGCCCCGACCAGTACTCCATGGTCAGCTACTACCGCCCGGAACTCGGACTGCCGGAGATGGGCCTCGTCGGCCGCCAGCTATGGGGACAGTCCGGTCTGGGGCCCACCGACATCCAGACCGCGATCCTCTACGACCACTTCACCCCCTTCACCCTGATTCAGCTGGAGGAGTTGGGGTTCTGCGCCAGAGGTGACGCGAAGGACTTCATCGCCGGCGGCGCCATAGAGATCGGCGGGCGGCTGCCAATCAACACCCACGGCGGCCAGCTCGGTGAGGCCTATAT
>DAIPYT010000034.1:0-15657 GCA_036782595.1 Mycobacterium sp.
TCGAAGCTCAGCGCTTCTCCCGACCGAACGTCGAAGCTCAGCGCTTCTCCCGACCGAACGTCGAAGCTCAGCGCTTCTCCCGACCTCGTGTCGAAGCTCAGCGCTTCTCCTTGATCTTGGCCTTCTTGCCCCGCAGCTCGCGCAGGTAGTACAGCTTCGCCCGGCGCACCGCACCGCGGCTGACAAGCTCGATGTGATCGATGTTGGGCGAATGCACCGGGAAGGTCCGCTCGACACCGACGCCGTAGCTTTCCTTGCGCACGGTGAAGATCTCGCGGATGCCGCCGCCGGAGCGGCGCAGCACGACGCCCTTGAAGACCTGGATACGCTGCTTGTTGCCCTCGATGACCTTCACGTGGACGTTGATGGTGTCGCCGGGTCCGAAGGCAGGGATGTCGTCGCGCAGCGACGCCTGGTCGACGAAGTCGAGTGTGTTCATCTCTGAATGGTTCCTAGCGGTCGGGCTCCGGGCGGTTGTCGCGGGCGCATGTGCCTGCCGTCGCCGAGTGCGGTGGTCGGATGTTTGTCGCAGCAGGCACGGGCCCGCGCGGGCAACTGCCCAATTGTGCCAGATGTGCCGCGAGGGGCGAAATCGCCCGACCCGCCGGGACTCGAACCTGCCGTGGCAAAGGAATTATGCGGTGTACAAACAGGACGGCTACCCTGATGAATCCGGGGTCCGACGGGGGACACCCCACCGACAGGGTGTCCCGAAAACACCTCCGCCGAACCGAGGAGAGGATCATGCGACGTCGATCGTCGGTGCTGCTCACCGGTGGTGCGGCGGCGGTGGCGGCGGTCATGCTCGCGGCATCTTCGGCCCAGATTTCCGCAGGGTCGGGCCGGGATCCCAGCGTTCTGCCTGAACGGGTGACCCTGCTGGCCGCAGGGCCCGCCGACGCCCCCCGTGCGCTGCCTCCGGAAGTCCCCGCGGCACCCCCGAAAGCCCAGCCCCCAGTTCCGCGAAAGGGGCTCCCCGCGGCACCGCCCAAGGCTCAGCCCAAGGCACCCCCGAAAGTCCTGCCAACCTCTCCCCCGAAAGCCGCGTCGCCGACCGCTCCGGCCAAAGCCGCGCCGACCGCTCCGGCCAAAGCCGCGCCTCCGGCGGCCGTCCCGCCGGCCCCCACAGCCGTACTGTCGGATAAGAACCAGGAACTGGCGTGGCTGGCCAAACGAGCGACAGCCGAGGCCAAGAAGCGTGGCGCCGACATCAGCCTCACGGTTCTGGACCGCTCCACCGGCCAACTGATCGCCAGCGGTGACCGTGCGCCGTTCCCGCTCGCCTCGGTGGCCAAACTTTTCATCGCCGATGACCTGCTGACCGAGACGGCCCGACGGAAAGCCAAGCTCAGTGCGCAGGAGCGGCGAGGTCTGGACCTCATGCTGCGGTCCTCGGATGACTTCCCGGCCGATGACTTCTGGATCCGCGGCGGCGGAAACGCGATCATCAACCGGGTCACCGCGCGCTACAAACTCTCCGGAACCACCGCGCCCTATGACGGGAACTGGTGGAACACCATGAGCACCACCGCGGATCTCGTCCGCTACTACGACATGCTGCTCGACGGCACCGGCGGCCTCCCGGCGCAACAGGCCACCGTGATGCTGGCCGACCTGGCCGCCTCAACCCCGGTGGGAACCGACGGCTATCCACAGCGATTCGGCATCCCGGATGGACTGTTCGCCGAGAAGGTTGCGGTCAAGCAGGGCTGGATGTGCTGCTGGGGCCCGGACAACCAGGTCCACCTGTCCACCGGTGTGGTCGGGCCGGATCGCCGCTACGTGATCGCTCTGGCCTCGATGCAACCGGCCGATGAGGCCACCGCACGCAACACCATGACCCAGACACTCAAGACGATGTTCCCGAGCGGCCGGATCTGATCCTCAGCTGAGTAGGTCCGGGCGCCGCTCCCGGGTACGTTCCAGGGCCTGCTCCCGTCGCCACGCAGCGATCTTGGCGTGGTCGCCGGAGAGCAGAATCTCCGGAACCTGCAGTCCTCGCCACTCCGGTGGCCTGGTGTAGCTGGGGCCTTCCAGTAGCCCGTCGGAATGCGAATCATCCTGGTGGGAAAGCGGATTGCCGAGCACGTCGGGCAGCAACCGCACTACCGCCTCGATCATCACCAGTGCCGCCGCCTCTCCCCCGGCCAGCACATAGTCTCCGATGGAGACTTCCTCGACCCGCATTCTGTTCGCCGCGTCCAGTGCCACCCGCTGATCGATGCCCTCATAGCGGCCGCAGGCGAACACCAGATGCCGCTCCGCAGTCCAGCGCTGCGCGTCGGCCTGGCCGAACAACCGACCGGCTGGTGTCGGGATTACCAGAAGTGTTTCGGGCGTGCAGATTTCGTCGAGCGCCTCACCCCAGACCGGCGCCTTCATCACCATCCCGGGGCCGCCGCCGTAGGGTGAGTCATCCACCGCATGGTGTACGTCATGCGTCCACCGGCGTAGGTCATGGACGGCGAAGTCGACGATGCCGGCCTCGATCGCCCTGCCCGGCAGGGACTGCCGAACCGGCTGAAGATAGTCCGGAAAGATCGTGACGACGTCGATGCGCATTACAGCGCCTCGACGTCCAGAAGTCCCTCGGGCGGGTCGATTTCGACGACGCCGGCGTCACGTGACACCGACGTCACGATGGCGCTGACGAAGGGAACCAGGATCTCCCGGCCTGCCGGGTTTCGTACCGACAGCAATTCCCCGGCGGCGGTATGCAGAACCTCATGAACCGTGCCGACCTCATCGCCGCCGACGGTGCGCACCGCCAGGCCTTCAAGTTCGTGGTCGTAGAACTCATCGGGGTCGTCCAGTGCCGGCAGATCGCCCGAGTCGACGACGAAGAGATGCCCGCGCAGCGCCTCCGCACCCTCTCGGTCGCTGACCCCGGACAGACGCACCAGCAGTCGGGTGCCATGTGGCCGCGACGACTCCACCGTCACCTCACGGACCGGACCTTGCCCACGAGACGGCTTGAGCTGCAAGCGATTACCGCCCGCGAATCGCTCGTAGGGGTCATCGGTGCGGACGTCGACCACCAGCTCGCCGGTAATGCCATGGGGTTTGATGACCCGGCCGGCCACGAGCTCCATGTGTGCCGCTCCTACCCGCCCGACCGCTATTGGTCGGTGTCCACCACATCGACGCGGATACCCCGGCCGCCGATGCCGGCCACCAGGGTCCGCAGTGCCGTGGCGGTGCGGCCGCCACGGCCGATCACCTTGCCGAGGTCATCGGGATGGACGTGCACCTCGACGGTACGGCCCCGCCGATTGGTCACCATGTCCACCCGAACGTCATCGGGGTTGTCGACGATCCCGCGCACCAGGTGCTCGACGGCGTCGACGACGGCCGAACTCATTCTGCGGCCGGCTCGACGGTCTCCGCCGTGGCCTCGACCTCGGGGGTGGCCTCGGGGGTGGCCTCGGGGGTGGCCTCAGCGGCAGCCTCAGGGGCAGGCTCAGGGGCAACCTCGGCGGCCGGCTCGTCGGCGGGGGTCTCCGCCGGAGCCTCGGACGCTGCCTCGGCCGCCGTCTCAGCTTCGGGGGCCTCGGGCTCGGTCTTCTTGGCCGGAGCCTTCTTCTTCTTCAGCTGGACGGCCTCGCCGGTCGGGGCGCCGTCGGCGTTGGCCAGAGCGGCGTTGAACAGCTCGAGCTTGGTGGGCTTGGGTTCCTTGACCTTCAGGGTGCCTTCAGTGCCGGGCAGACCCTTGAACTTCTGCCAGTCACCGGTGATCTTGAGCAGCTTGAGGACCGGCTCGGTGGGCTGAGCACCGACCGACAGCCAGTACTGGGCACGCTCGGAGTCGACCTCGATCAGGCTCGGCTCTTCCTTCGGGTGGTAGCGGCCGATGACCTCGATCGAGCGGCCGTCGCGGCGGTTGCGCGCGTCGGCGATAGCGATTCGGTACTGGGGATTACGGATCTTGCCAAGGCGGGTGAGCTTGATCTTGACAGCCATGTACGAACTTCTCCTCTAGTCTCACGCTGCAATTCAGCGATCACCGGCGGGATGCCGGAACCCGGTTTTGCCTCGCGTGGCCAGCGACCGATTGTGCCAGATCAGGTGCTGGAGGCGTTAATCGCCTACAGCAGCTTGTCCATGCACTTGGTCTCGACCCGGCGGGTGAGCCGCCAGCCCTCGGGGGTGCGGACCAACTCATCGTCGTACCAGAGCGCGCAGAACAGGATCTGGCCGCCACCTGCACCGTCGCTGAGTTTCATCGGGTTCAGGCACATGGTGCGGGCGGTGGCGGTGTCACCGTTCAGGCGGATGTCGAAATTGCCGTTGAGGTGGCAGAACGCCGGAAAATTGGGCAGCACCTGGGCCAGCCAGTCCTTGACCTGCGGGTACTCACCGTCGATCCCGCCCATCGCGCGGTAGTCGATGTAGGCGTCCGGGGTGAAGATCCGGTCCAGATCGTCGAATCTGCGTTGATCGATGGCCGTGGCGTAGTCGACCAGCAATTGCTGGATCTCCAGCCGATCCGAGATTTCCGCCAGACTGAGCATGCACCCGATTCAACACCGCGGATCCGCCCCGCGGCCACGGGTTAGGCTGATCGGCCATGGGCAGGTTCGCCGCCGCTGTCGCGGCTTCCCTCACACTGTTCGCGTCCACCGCTGTTGCCGGTGTCACCGCCCCGGTTCTGGCTGAACCCAGCGTCCAGCCGGTGGGCTCGGTGCCCGTGCCCGACGGTCCGGCACCGTCGTGGATCGTCGCCGACCTCGATTCCGGCCAGATTCTGGCCGGCCGGGACATGTACGGCGCACACCCACCGGCCAGCACCATCAAGGTGCTGCTCGCGCTCACCGCCCTCGACGAGTTGAACCCGGACTCCACCGTCATCGCCAGTCCGGCCAATGCTCACGTCGAATGCAACTGCGCGGGCATCACAGCGGGCCAGGTGTACTCCATGCGCCAACTTCTGGAAGGCGCGCTGCTGGTATCAGGCAATGACGCCGCCCAGACGCTGGCTGACATGCTCGGTGGCTACGACACCGCAGTGGACAAGATGAACGCCAAAGCCGCGGTGATCGGCGCCACCGATACCCATGCCACCTCACCGTCAGGTCTGGACGGTCCGGGCGGACCCGGCTGGACCTCTCCGCGTGATCTCGCTGTCATCTTCCGGGCCGCCATGGCCAACCCGGTGTTCGCCCAGATCACCGCCCAGCCGACGGCGATGTTTCCCGCCGAGAGCGGTCCGACGACGCTGATCAACCAGGACGAGTTGCTGACCCGCTACCCCGGGGCGATCGGCGGGAAGACCGGCTACACCTACGCCGCCCGCAAGACCTTCGTCGGCGCCGCGGAACGCAACGGCCGACGCCTGGTCATCGCGATGATGTACGGGCTGGTCCACGAAGGCGGCCCGACCTACTGGGATCAAGCGGCGGCGCTGCTGAACTGGGGCTTCGCCCAGAACCCGTCGGTGGCAGTCGCGACGCTGTAAAGCGCGCCTAGCGGTTCCTGAACGGCGAGGCCAATTCTTCCTCGAGACCGACTCCCGGGACCGGGATGGCCTCCGGCGTAGCCACAAGTGCCGGATCCGATTCGGCCGGCATGCCGCCTTCGGAGATGACAACGGAATTCTCCGGCGTGGCGACCGGCTCAGGCTCCGGCGGTGCCTCCCAGAAACCTTCCAGCGGAAGCTCACCGGGCACCCAGGCCAGGATGTCGCGGACGCCGTCGTTCCACACGACGCTGTTGGGCACCGGGCCCACGACGTCGAAGTAGAGCATGTTCATGTTGGAGGCACCGGGGATGGCCGGATAGAACGCGCCTTTGAGGGCTCGGGCCCCGAACCGCTCGATCTGGGGGTTGTGGTTGCCGCCGAAGCCGTCGACCCACAATTTGGCGGAGTACAACTTGCCCTTGTGCGGAACCGGGGCATTGCTCGGGCCGAAATTGTTCACGGTGTAGCCGATATAGGGGAAGCCATTGGGGCCGTTCAGCCGCTCCTGCTCACCGAAGATCTTGATGTTGTCCGCCGCCGAGGCCGACGGGATGCCGACAGCACCTGCGCCGAACGTGATCGCGCCGGCGGCGAGGACTGCGGCTAACTTCGTGACGTTCACTGGTTGACCCCTTAGTTCGCAGTGTTGGTTGGCCTAATTCTGCTTGTTTCGCAGGTTATCAACGGGACGTTACCCGGCGAGCCGGTATCCGGCACGACAGGGGTCCAAAGCCGGTGACGTGTTCGCGACCATCCGGAGACCGCTCCGATGCCCACGCGGGCTAGCCTCACCGGATATGTCTGCGTTTCGGGGATGGCTGCGTGCGACGGTGTCGGTGGCGGCGGCGACGGCGACGGTCATGACGGCTGCGGTCTGCCCCCCGGTCGCCGCGGCCGATCCGGCTCAGTCCTCCGCGATAGCCCCGCCGAGTGGTCCAGCACCGGCCTGGCTGGTGGCCGATATGGTCAGCGGCCGCATTCTCGGCGGTCAGGACGCCTACGGTCTGCGTGCGCCGGCGAGCACCATCAAGGCCTTGCTGGCCATGGTGGTGTTCGACCAACTGCCCTTGGAGTCCGCCTCCCCGGCCACCGAGGCCGATACCGAAGTGGAGTGCTCCTGCGTGGGCTTGGTCCCCGGGCAGGTCTACTCCGCCCGCCAGCTACTCGATGCGTTGCTGATGGTGTCGGGCAACGATGCGGCCAACATGCTCGCCGACATGCTCGGCGGGTACGAGATGGCCATCGCGAAGATGAACGCCAAAGCGCAGCAGGTCGGCGCGCGAAACACCCGCGCCAGTTCCCCATCGGGTCTGGACGGGCCCGGGTGGGAATCGGTGACCACACCGCACGACCTCGCGGTGATCTACCGGGCGGCGTTGAACTACCCACTGTTCGCCCCGATCCTGCACCAGACGACCGCAGCCTTCCCGGACGGCAACGGCGGTTACAAGCAGATCGCCAGTCACGACCCTCTGCTGACCAGTTATCCGGGCTTCATCGGCGGCAAGACCGGCTACACCAACCTCGCCCAGGAGACCTACGTGGCGATGGCCCAACGAAACGGGAAGCGACTCGTCGCGGTGATGATGTACAGCAAGGACGATCTGTGGGACCAGGGCCGGGCGCTGCTGGACTGGGGCTTCACCCAGCCCTGAGGAGGTAC
Organism: Mycobacterium sp.; assembly: GCA_036782595.1. GTDB lineage: Bacteria > Actinomycetota > Actinomycetes > Mycobacteriales > Mycobacteriaceae > Mycobacterium. The sequence continues at coordinate 7,122 of DAIPYT010000034.1, forward strand.
ACCGCACCGCGCAGGATGACCCGATCGGGCCGGGCCAGAACCGCCTGCCCGGACCGCGGATCTTCGGCGAAGCACAGCAGGTCCGCCGGCGCCCCATCGGTCAGCGCCGGCCGGCCCAGCCATCTGCGGGCATCCCAGCACGCCGCGCCGAGCGCTTCGGTCGGCGTCATGCCCACTCCTTTGAGTGCTTCCACCTCCCGCGCGATCAGACCGTGCGGAAGATTTCCGCCTGCGTCGCTGCCGGCATAGATCCGAACACCCGCCTCTCGGGCGGCGTCGATGCGGTCACGGCACCGGGCGTGCAGGTCGCGCATATGTGCGGCGTAGATCGGGAATCGCGTTGCGGCATCGGCGAATACCGGGAAGTTCTCGATATTGATCAGAGTCGGCACCAGAGCAGTGCCGCGGGCGGCCATCATGGCGACGGTGTCCTCGGTCAGACCGGTGCCGTGCTCGATACAGTCGATCCCCGCGGCGATAAGGCCTGGCAACGCGTCTTCGCCGAACACGTGCGCGGTGACCCTGGCACCCTCGGCGTGCGCGGCACCGACCGCCGCCGCCAGCACCTCATCGGACCACAGTGGCGCGAGATCGCCCACCGATCGGTCTATCCAGTCTCCGACCAGTTTCACCCAGCCGTCACCCCGGCGCGCCTGCTCGGCGAGGGCCTCGGGAAGTTGCCATTCGTCTTCCAACTCAATGGCATAGCCCGGAAGATAGCGCTTGGGCCTGGCGAGATGCCTTCCGGCCCTGATGATTTGGGGAAGATCCTGATGCCGGTCCAGGCTGCGGGTGTCGGTCGGGGATCCGCAGTCCCGCAGCAGCAGAGCCCCGGCGTCGCGATCGGAACGGGCCTGTTCGATCGCCTCGTCGAGGCCGACGCCGCCGTGCGGGCCCAGCCCGACGTGACAGTGCGCGTCGACCAGGCCGGGGATGACCCAGCCGCCGTCCCACACCGTCCGGGCATTCTTGAGGGGCTCGGCGCGCAGAACGCCGTCGGAGATCCACCACTGCACCGGCTCGCCGTCTGGCAGTCCACGGCCCCTGACGTGCAGCGGCCCCTGAACCGGCGACGAGTCGGTCAACCTATCGCTGGCCCGGGAACTTCAGCTTGGACAGGTCGAAGCCGGCCAGACCGGGCGGCAGTTCGTTGAGACCCTGGGGCATTTGGGACAGGTCCGGGAATCCCCCTGGCAGATCAGCCATGCCCTCGCCCATCAGCGGGTTGCGTACCTTCGACGGCGTCGGGCCACGCCCCTTGCCCTTGCCCTTCTTCTTGTTGTTCTTGGAGCTGCGCTTGGTCGACTTGCGGCCGAAGCCCATGCCCATGGCGCCGGCCATCTGCGACATCATCTTTCGCGCTTCGAAGAAGCGGTCGACGAGTTGGTTGACCTCCGAGACCGATACGCCTGATCCGTTGGCGATGCGCAGCCGCCGGGAGGCGTTGATGATCTTCGGGTCGGCGCGCTCCTCGGGGGTCATACCGCGGATGATGGCCTGCAAACGGTCCAGGTGGCTGTCGTCGACAGCCGCCAGGGCGTCCTTCATGCCGGCCGCGCCGGGAAGCATGCCCAGCAGGTTCCCGATCGGGCCCATCTTGCGGATCATCAGCATCTGCTCGAGGAAGTCCTCCAAGGTCAGTTCGCCGGAACCGATCTTGGCGGCCGCCTCCTCGGCCTTCTGGGCGTCGAAGACCTGTTCGGCCTGCTCGATGAGGGAGAGCACGTCGCCCATCCCCAGGATCCGGCTGGCCATCCGGTCCGGGTGGAAGACGTCGAAGTCCTCCAACTTCTCGCCGGTGGAGGCGAACAGGATCGGGACGCCGGTGATCTCCCGCACCGACAGTGCCGCGCCGCCGCGGGCGTCGCCGTCGAGTTTGGTCAGCACCACCCCGGTGAACCCGACGCCCTGGCCGAACGCCTCGGCGGTGGCGACGGCGTCCTGGCCGATCATCGCGTCGAGGACGAACAGCGTTTCGTCCGGCTGGACCGCGTCGCGGATGGCCGCCGCCTGCGCCATCAGCACGTCGTCGATGCCGAGCCGGCCGGCGGTGTCGATGATGACGACGTCGAAGTACTTCGCCCTGGCCTCGTCGAGGCCGGCCGCCGCGACGGCCACCGGATCCCCCGGCCCCCAGCCGCCGGACTCCATGGACTCCGCGGAGGTCCCCGGGTGCGGGGCGAAGGTGGTGACACCGGCCCGTTGGCCGACGATCTGCAACTGGGTCACCGCACCGGGGCGCTGCAGATCGCAGGCCACCAGCAGCGGGGTGTGCCCCTGGCCGCGAAGCCATTTGGCCAACTTTCCGGCCAGCGTGGTCTTACCGGCGCCCTGCAGGCCGGCCAGCATGATCACCGTCGGCGGGGTCTTGGCAAAGGCGAGTTGGCGGGTCTCGCCGCCGAGAATGCCGACGAGCTCGTCGTTGACGATCTTGACCACCTGCTGTGCGGGGTTCAGCGCGCCGGAAACCTCGGCTCCACGGGAGCGTTCCTTGACCCGTCCGATGAACTCGCGCACGACTGGCAGCGAGACGTCGGCCTCCAGCAGCGCCAGCCGGATCTCCCGGGCGGTGGCGTCGATATCGGCGTCGGTCAGTCGACCTTTGCCACGCAATCCGGAGAGCGCACTGGTCAACCGGTCGGAGAGGGATTCAAACACGCCGTCAGCCTACCCAGCGGTACTCGACTGCCCGGCCGAACCCGCTCAGCCCGCTTCCGCCGCCGGCTTGGGCGGCGGCGCCGGCAGCGCGGCGTAGAGCTCGCGTTCCAGCGCATCCCGGGCCGACCCCGAGCTGGGCACCGAGATGGCGAACACGTCGATGACCGTCGAGCCGAAGGTGGTGATCTTGGCCCAATCGATGTCGACACCGGACCGCTCGAACACCGCGGTGAGCACGGCCAGCAGGCCAGCGCGGTCGGTGGCACGGACTTCCACCAATTGCCGACCACCCGGGTCGGGTTCATGCCACAGCACTCGCGGGGGCGCCGGGCTTGCCGCCGGCACCCCGGTCTTGGGGTCCCCCGCCCGCTCGCTGCCGTACATCGCGGTCTCCCGGTCGCGTTTCTGCAGCGCAGCTATGACATCGGACTCCCCGTTCAGGGCGAGAATGAACTGCTGGCGGAGCAACTCCGCGGCCGGCGGCGAGCCGAAGTGCGGCGACACGACGAAAGTGTTGATGGCCGATCCTCGACCGTCCAGCACAGCGCTGTTCACCGCGGCCGAGTGCACGCTGAGCGCGTTGAACGCGAGAACGCCGGCCGCCTTGGACAGCAGACCGCGCCGGTCCGGGGCGATCATGGTGACCGCGTAGGTGTGCGGTGAAACACCGGGGGCTATTTCGACATGGACGGCACCGTCGCGGGCCAGTGAAAGCTGTTCGGCGGGAATGGGTTCGGGCTGCGGTTCGGGTTCACCGGCCATCATGGCGCGGCACCGGCGGACCAGGTCACCGATCAGCGCGGCCTTCCAGTCTCCCCAGACGCCGGGTCCGGTGGCCAGCGAATCAGCTTCGGCCAGAACCTGCAGGAGTTCCAGCAGCACCGAGTCGCCGTCCACCGCATCCACCACGGCGCTGATGGTCGCCGGGTCCTTGAGGTCCCGGCGGGTGGCGACGATGGGCAGCAGCAGGTGGTGGCGAACCATGGCCGACAGCAGCCTCACGTCGGAGGGCCACAGCCCCAACCGCTCTCCGACCCGGATGGCAAGTTCGGCGCCGATGACACTGTGGTCACCAGCGCGGCCCTTGCCGATGTCATGCAGCAACGCACCCAGTATGAGCAGATCCGGCCGCGAGACCCGGGTGGTGAATGCGCTGGCGCGGGAGACGGTTTCGACCAGATGACGGTCGACGGTCCAGGTGTGCACGGGATCACGCGGGGGCAGGTCCCGAACCACACCCCACTCCGGGAAGAGCCGTCCCCACAGACCGGTTCGGTCCAGCGCCTCGATGGTGGTCACCGTGGTCGGGCCGGCGGTCAGCAGAACCAGCAGGTCTTCCAACGTGTCCCGCGGCCAGGGCTGGCGAAGCTCGGGCGCGCTGTCGGCCAGCCGGCCGAGGGTTGACGCCGAGATCGGAATGCCGGTGGTCGCCGAGGCCGCGGCGACTCGCAGCGTCAGGCCGGGGTCACGATGCGGCCTGGCATCACGAGCCAGCACCACCTCGCCGGCGTACTCGACCACACCCTCATCCAGGGGGCGGCGCACCGGCCGGCGCAGGACCGACAGTCCGCGGCGGGGCAGCGCGTTGGCGGCCGTCCGCACCCCGTTGTCGACGTAGTAGCTGACCGTCCGGGCCGCGTCGGACAGCGCACGGGCCAGGTCGAATCGGTCGCCGATCCGCAGTGCCGCACCGATCTCGTCGGCGTATTGGGCAAGCAGTTGATCGCGGCCACGCTTGGACACCCGGTGCAGTTCGGTACGAACGTTGAGCAGAACGAGGTGGGCCGCGCCCAGCGATCCGGCCGGCGAGTCCGGCGCCAGGCTGGGATAGACGTCGGCGAGCTGCGCGATAGCCAAAGCATCGAGCAGCTGGAGGTCGCGTAGGCCACCCATCCCGGACTTCAGGTCCGGTTCAGCACGGTGGGCGATCTGGCCGCTACGCTGCCAGCGCCCCCGGGTCTGCTCGACCAGTTCATCGAAGCGGGAGGCGATTCCCGCGCGCCACTGCTTCCGGGCCCCGCCGATCAGCTGTGTCGACAGATCCTCGTCCCCGGCGATATGGCGGGCTTCGAGCATGGCCAGGCCGGCTGAGATGTCCGTACCGGCGACCTGTAGCGCTTCGGAGATCGTTCGGACACTGTGGTCAAGCCGAATATTGGCGTCCCACAACGGATACCAGAGCAATTCGGCAACCTGGCCGACCGTCTCCGCAGGCATGTTGTCATGCAACAGCATGAGGTCCATATCGGAATACGGCACCATCTCCCGGCGACCCAGTCCGCCGGTGGCGACGATGGCGAAGCCGCTGCCCGCGGTGATACCCAACTCGGCCGCCTTGGTCGTCAGCCAGAGTTCATGCAGATCCAGTAGCGCCTCACGCAGCGCGGGTGCGTCGAGTCGGCGCTGACCGCCGCTGAGCAGTTGCCTGCTCGCGGCGGCCAGATCCTTGGCCGGGTGCAGCGACTCCGCCGCCGGGGGCTTCCACCTCCCGGCGGCGGAGTCTGCTGTCTGCTTGGTCATACCCGGTTGCTCTTGCGTGCAGACCTAGAGCGCGTCGGTTCCGCGCTCGCCGGTCCGAACCCGGACGATGGCTTCCACCGGGCTCACCCAGACCTTGCCGTCACCGATCTTGCCGGTGCGCGCGGCGGCGACGATGACGTCGACCACCTTGTCCACGACGGTGTCGTCGACGACGACCTCGACGCGGACCTTCGGCACGAAGTCCACGGCGTATTCCGCGCCGCGATAGACCTCGGTATGGCCCTTCTGACGGCCGTACCCCTGAACCTCGCTGACCGTCATACCGAGGACACCGAGCTCTTCCAGGCCGGTCTTGACGTCTTCCAGAGTGAACGGCTTGATGATCGCAGTGATCAGCTTCATATTCCCTATACCTCCGCGCCTTGACGAGAGAAGACCGGACTGGTGCCGGCGACCGTGAAGTCGTAGGCGGTCTCCGCGTGTTCGGACTCATCGATGCCGGCCGCTTCGGCCTCCCGGTCGAGCCGCAGTCCGATGGTGTATTTCACGAGCAAGGCCAAGATAGCCGTCACGACTCCCGAGTACCCCAGAACGGCGAACGCACCCGCGGCTTGGCGCCACAACTGGTCGAACCCGCCGCCGTAGAACAGTCCGTTGACGGCTGCCGGAGCAACATCTGTCGCGACCAAGCCGACCATCAGGGTGCCGACCAGTCCACCGACCAGGTGCACGCCGACGACGTCGAGAGAGTCGTCGAAGCCGAGCTTGAACTTCAGCCCGACCGCGAGTGCGCACAGGATGCCGGCTGTGACGCCGATCGCCAGTGCCCCGACGACGTTGACCGACGAGCACGCCGGGGTGATGGCCACCAGTCCGGCCACGATGCCTGACGCCGCACCCAGCGAGGTGCCGTGTCCGTCACGGATCCGCTCGGTGAGAAGCCAGCCGAGCATCGCCGCGGCGGTCGCGATCGTCGTCGTGACGAAGGTGGTGCCGGCGATACCGCCGGCGCCCAATGCCGAGCCGGCATTGAAGCCGTACCAGCCGAACCACAGCAGTCCTGCGCCGAGCATCACGAACGGCAGATTGTGCGGCCGCATGGGCGAACCGGGCCAGCCCAGCCGCTTGCCGAGGATCAGCGCCAGCACCAGCGCGGCGATACCGGCATTGATGTGCACCGCGGTTCCGCCGGCGAAGTCGATGGCCTTGAGCTTGTTGGCGATCCAGCCGCCCGTCTCAGCGGTGACCCCGTCGAAGGCGAAGACCCAGTGCGCCACCGGGAAGTAGACGAACGTCGACCACAGCCCGGCGAACACCAGCCAGCCGCCGAACTTCAGCCGGTCGGCCACTGCCCCCGAGATGAGCGCGACGGTGATGATGGCGAACATCAGCTGGAACGCCACGAACACCGTCTGCGGGATCGTGCCGGCCAGCGGAATGGTCACCGCTTCGACGGCCTCGATACCTGCCGCGGGATCGGCGATCACCTCCACCACGGCGTTCCCGCCGATGAGGCCCTTGAGGCCGAAGTACTGGGTCGGATCGCCGAACAGGTTCGATTTGTCGTTGCCGAACGCCATCGAATATCCGTAGAGCACCCAGAGCACCGTCACAACACCCATGGCGCTGATGCTCATCATGATCATGTTCAGCACGCCTCGGGCGCGCACCATACCGCCGTAGAAGAATGCCAGTCCTGGTGTCATCAGCAAGACGAGCGCGGCGCTCGCCAAAATCCATGCAGTGTCACCGGTGTCGGGCACTCCCATGACCGGGAATGAATCCACTCGCAGTTCCCTCCTTAAGATCGCCGTACACCGGCGACTCAGGAGAACCTTGCGCAGTGGTTGTTTCCGGATTCACACCCTGGTGTTTCGCGGATGTGAACGAACTGACGGCCTAGGTTTCGCCGTTGTTACCCGCCGAGCAGCGCATCGACGAACGCCTCCGGCTCGAAGGGCGCCAGGTCGTCGGCACCCTCGCCCAAGCCCACCAGCTTGACCGGAACGCCCAACTCCTGCTGCACCCGGAAGACGATGCCGCCCTTGGCCGTCCCGTCCAGCTTGGTCAGCACCACGCCGGTGATGTCGACCACGTCGGCGAACACCCGGGCCTGGGTCAGTCCGTTCTGGCCGATGGTGGCATCGAGGACCAGCAGCACCTCGTCGACATTGGCCGCGCGTTTTTCCATCACCCGCTTGACCTTGCCGAGTTCATCCATCAGGCCGGTCTTGGTGTGCAACCGCCCGGCGGTGTCGATGACGACGACGTCGGCACCGGACGCGATCCCCTTGTCCACCGCGTCGTAGGCGACCGACGCCGGATCGGCACCCTCGGGCCCGCGGACCACCTCCGCGCCCACCCGCGACGCCCAGGCCTGCAACTGGTCGGCGGCGGCGGCCCGGAAGGTGTCGGCGGCACCCAGAACGACGCGACGGCCGTCGGCGACCAGGACCCGGGCGAGCTTTCCGACCGTGGTGGTTTTGCCGGTGCCGTTGACGCCGACCACCAGCAGCACCGAGGGCTTGTCATCGTGCGGCAGGGCCTTGATGGAGCGGTCGAACGCGGGATTGAGTTCCTGAATGAGGACTCCCCGCAGCACCGTCCGCGCCTGGGCCTCGGTGCGCACGCTGCCGGCGGCCATCCCGGCCCGCAGGTGTTGCACCACCGACGTGGTGGTCGTCGGCCCGAGGTCGGCGATCAGCAGCGTGTCCTCGACCTCCTCCCAGGAGTCCTCGTCGAGGTCACCGCCCCCGAGCAGGCCGAGCATGCTGCGGCCGAAGGCGTTCTGGGATTTGGCCAGCCGCCCCCGAAGCCGTTCCAGCCGGCCGGCCGTGGGGGCGATTTCGGAGAGGTCGGGTGCTGACGGCGCGCTCGGGGCAACGTCGATGAGTGCCTCGGGCGAGGACGGAACCTCGAGGTCGGGCAGGAGGATTTCCTCCTCGAGGACCTCCGGTTCGGGCAGTTGGACCTGGGCGATCGGGCGTTTCAGCGAGTCCCGCGGGATGGCGGCGTCGTCGCCGACACCGGGCAGGCCGGTGGTATCGATCTGCGGCGGCAGCGGCGGTTTAGCCGGTGCGGGCCGGTCCACCGTCGCAGGCGCTGCTGACGATTGTGTGAACGAGATGCCGGATTTGGCGGTGTAGCCGCCCGATCGGTCTACCGGTGTGGGAGCCTCGATCTCGGCTGTCTCAGGCGCGGAACGCAGGCTGACCTGGCGGCGCCGGTAGAGCACCGACCCGGTGACCAGTGCGATGATGACGAGGATGGCGATGACCGCGAGAGCGATCCAGAGACCCTGTGACACCGTGCCATTGTTCCAGGGTTTCCTGTCGCGGCGCTGCCTGCCTGGCAAACCCGTCCGTGGCCAGTGCCGATGCCAGTGCCGATGAGTGAT
>DAIPYT010000034.1:15757-24657 GCA_036782595.1 Mycobacterium sp.
CCGATGAGTGATGCCGATGAGTGACGGATTGGCCGCCCGCAAGCTGCGGCATATCGACGCGTGCCTGACCGGTCCGGTGGAATTCGTCGGGGTCACCACCGGCTTCGAGTGGTTCGACCTGCCCTATAACGCACTCACCCAGACCAGCCTGACCGCGGTGGACCTGAGCACCGAGTTCCTCGGTGTACCGCTGAAGGCCCCGGTGCTGATCGGCGCGATGACCGGTGGGGCGGACATGGCCCGCACCATCAACCGGAATCTGGCCGACGCCGCACAGAAGTTGGGCGTCGGGATGATGCTGGGTTCACAGCGGATCATGCTCGAAGACGACCCGGCCGGAAACGCGGCCGCGGCCAGTTTCGAGGTGCGCGACCTGGCTCCCGACGCATTGCTGATCGGCAATATCGGGCTGGCCCAGGTGACCGACGACCTGGCGCCGAAGCTCCGCAGGGCGCTGGCCAGGGTTGGCGCGAATGCCGTTGCGGTACACCTCAATCCGCTTCAGGAGGCGATGCAGGAGAGCGGCGACACCGACTTCACCGGCGCACTGGACCGGCTGGCCCGGCTGGCCGAGGAACTGGACTACCCGGTTCTGGTCAAAGAGGTCGGACACGGTATCGGCGCCGCAGCCGCGGAGCGGCTGCGCGGTATCCCGATCGCCGCCGTCGACGTCGCGGGTGCCGGCGGTACATCGTGGGCGCGGGTGGAGCAGGTGGTCCGCTACGGCGAGGTGCGTTATCCGGCGGTCGCCGACTGGGGCATCCCGACCGCCCAGGCCCTGATGGAGGTTCGCCGCACACTGCCCGAGATGCCGCTGATGGCCTCCGGCGGGATCCGCTCCGGAATGGACGCGGCCAAGGCCTTGGCCCTGGGCGCCGATGTGGTGGCGATGGCCCGGCCACTACTGGCACCGGCGATCGAATCCTCCTCGGCAGTCGTCGACGTCCTCGGCGGCTTCATCGAAGAACTGCGGATCTGCCTGCACTGTGCCGGCGCCGCCGATCTGGACGAACTGCGCCGGATCGGCGTCACCGGCTAGCCCCTTCCGGGATCAGGTGACGACCAGGTCCTGACCGCGCATCCGCTGGGAGATCACCGCGGTGATCCCGTCGCCCTGCATGGAGACGCCGTAGAGCGCGTCGGCGATCTCCATCGTCGGCTTCTGGTGGGTGATCACGATCAGCTGCGACTGGGATCGCAGCTGCTCGAACAATCCGATCAGCCGACGCAGGTTGACATCGTCGAGGGCCGCCTCCACCTCGTCCATCACGTAGAACGGTGAGGGACGGGCCCGGAAGATCGCCACCAGCATGGCCACCGCGGTCAACGACTTCTCACCGCCGGAAAGCAGCGAGAGCCGCTTGACCTTCTTACCCGGAGGGCGGGCCTCGACCTCCACACCGGTGGTCAGCATGTCGCCCGGGTCGGTGAGCAGCAGCCGGCCCTCGCCGCCCGGGAAAAGCGCGGAGAACACCTGGGAGAACTCCCGCTCGACGTCGGCATAGGCCTCGGCGAACACCTGCAGGATTCGGTTATCGACATCGGAGATGACCTCGAGCAGGTCCTTACGGGCCGCCTTGACGTCCTCGAGTTGGGTGGACAGGAAGTTGTAGCGCTCCTCCAGTGCGGCGAACTCCTCCAGCGCCAGCGGGTTGACCCGTCCGAGTTCATTGAGGTCGCGTTCGGCGCGTTTGGCGCGGCGTTCCTGCGTGGTCCGGTCGTACCGCATCGGCGCCGGGGCGCTGACCTGCTCGCCACGCTCCCGAGCCTGCTCATATTCGGCCATCTCCAGTTCGGAGGGCGGCAACTCCACCTGCGGACCGTATTCGGCGATCAGGTCGTCCCCGGCCATGCCGAACTGCTCGAGAACGGTCTGCTCCAACTGCTCGATCCGCATCGCCGCCTGCGCCTTGGCCACCTCGTCGCGATGTAGCGAGTCGGTCAACTCGGCGATTCGGGCGTTGAGTCTGCTCACCTCTTCGCGGACGGAAACCAACCCGCTGGCCCGCTGCTGGCGCTCGGCGGCCAACCGGTCCCGGGACCGGGAGGCGGCCGCGACCACCCCACTGAGGTGGGCGGCCACCCGGCGGCCGCTCTCGGCGACGGCGGCGGCCACCTCGGCCGCATGCTGACGGGCGGCACGTGCCTGCTGGGCTCGCACTCGCGCGTCGCGTTCGGCCGCGGCGGCGCGGCGCAACGAATCCGCCCGCCCCCGAACGGCGTTCGCCCGCTCCTCAGCGGTACGCACGGTCAACCGGGCCTCTACTTCGGCAGCCCGGGCGGCTTCCGCGGCGGTCTGGATCTCCCGGCGCTGACCCGGCGAGTTCTCGATGACGGTCTGATTTTCCCGCGCGGCGCTCAGCCGGGCTTCCAGCGCACCAAGTTCCTCGACCGCCTGATCCCGGCCGGCCTCGAGTTCGTCGCGCTGGGCCGTCAACCGCCCATACTCCACCTCGGCGGTTCGGACCTCCTGGCCGAGCCGGCCCAACTGTTCGTAGATCGCCGAGATGGCAGCGTCTGATTCGTTGAGGGCGGCAAGCGCCTGTTCGGCAGCGTCCTGCCGGTCGGATTGCTCGGTGAGCGCGCCGGCCAGTGCCGCCGCCAATTCGGCCACCTGGGTCTCGGCGGCGACCAGTTCGGTACGCGCCTGCTCGATGGCCCCGGCGATCTCCAGCGTGCTGGGTTTGCGGTCCGAGCCGCCGTCCACCCAGCCCGCTCCAACCAGGTCGCCATCGCGGGTGACCGCGCGCAGCGACGGGCGGGCCGCCACCAGACTCAGGGCGGCGGCGAGATCGTCGACCACCGCGACGCCGGCGAGCATGGCTGTGAGAGCCCCCTGCAGCCGGGCAGGGGCCTCAACCAGGTCGATCGCCCAGCGGGCGCCGTCCGGCAGTGGGCCGGCGTCCGGTCGGGGCGGCGCCGGCCAATCGGCCAGCACGATGGCCGCTCGACCGCCGTCGGCGTCCTTGAGCGCCTGCACCGCCGACCGCGCCGAACTGAAATCATCCGCGGCGACTGCGTCGGCAGCTGCGCCGAGCACCGCGGCCAGCGGTGTTTCGTAGCCGTGGTGCACCCGGACCAGCTTCGGCACGGTGCCGAGAAGTCCTGAACCGCTTCGGTTTTCCACCAACCAGGCGGCGCCGTCTTTACGCTCGAGGCCGACCGCGAGTGCGTCGATGCGGGCCTGCAGCGATGCCACCTCACGTTCGGCGGCACGTTCGGCGGTCTGAAGTTCGGCGACCCGTTCGTCGGCCAGTCGCAAAGCGGTGACGGTCCGGTCGTGGTGTTCGTCGAGACCGACCTCGCCCTGGTCGAGTTCGCCGATTTTGCTCTGCACCGTTTCGAATTCGGCCCTGGCCTGTTCGGTGCGAGCGGCAGACTCCTCGATGGCCGCCGAGAGTCGGGCCACGCCTTCGTCGATGGACTCCACTCGAGCCCGCCCGGTCTCCACCTGGCCGGCCAGCCGGGCCAGGCCTTCACGCCGATCCGCTTCAGCCTGCACCGCGGCCATGTGTGCGCGTTCGGCTTCGGTTGCGGCCCTTTCTTTTTCACCCAACTCTGCGCGGGCCGCCTCCAGCCGCCCCCGCGCGGTCTCGAGTTCGGCGAGTAGCACGCGTTCCTGCTCGGCGACCTCGTCGGCCTGGGCATCCAGCTCGTCGGGGTCGGGTCCGGTGCCGACCGTCTGTTCGGTGTCGAGGTACTGCGCGCGTTCACTGGCGATGCGGACCGTGGCGCTGACCCGCTCGGACAACGCGGAGAGCCGGAACCAGGTCTGCTGGGCGGCGTCGGTGCGCTCCGACAACGACGCGACCGCGGATTCGTGGGCCGCCAGCTGTTCGGAGGCCTGGGCCAGCCGGGCGGCGGCCTCATCGTGCTCCCGGCGCAGGGTGGTCTCGATATCGTCGGCCCCGGCGAACTCCGCCCGGCGGATGACCAGGTCGTCGGCGGCCAGCCGCAGCCGGGCGTCGCGCAGGTCCGCCTGGATTGTCTGGGCGCGCCGGGCGACCTCCGCCTGACGGCCCAGCGGCTTGAGTTGGCGACGCAGCTCGGTGGTGAGGTCGGTCAGTCGGGCCAGGTTGGCGGAGGTGGCGTCGAGCTTGCGCACCGCCTTTTCCTTGCGCTTACGGTGCTTGAGAACACCGGCGGCTTCCTCGATGAAGGCGCGCCGGTCCTCCGGTCGGGACTCGAGGATCTGCGAGAGCCGGCCCTGACCGACGATGACGTGCATCTCCCGACCGATACCGGAGTCGGACAGCAGTTCCTGGATGTCGAGTAACCGGCAGCTGTTGCCGTTGATCTCGTACTCCCCGGCGCCGTCGCGGAACATCCGGCGGGTGATCGATACCTCGGAGTACTCGATGGGCAGGGCGTTGTCGGAGTTGTCGATGGTCAGCGTGACCTCGGCGCGGCCCAGCGGGGCCCGCGACGACGTGCCGGCGAAGATGACGTCTTCCATCTTGCCGCCGCGCAGGGTCTTGGCACCCTGCTCGCCCATCACCCAGGTCAAGGCGTCGACGACATTGGACTTGCCGGAGCCGTTGGGCCCCACCACACAGGTGATGCCCGGCTCGAAGCGCAGAGTCGTCGCTGAAGCGAAGGACTTGAAGCCCTTCAGCGTCAGACTCTTGAGGTACACGACGTGCGAGCCTACCGGCCTCGATTCGGCGCTCCGCTCACCGCTCGCGGAAGCCGGGCTCCATGGGCGTCAGAGGCTGGCCCGGTTCGGCGAAGTCGGCGACGACGTTGTCCACCCTGCCGGGGGTCGCGCCGCCGTTGAGCAGCGCAAGAAGTTCCTCGCAGGCTGCCCGCGAGCCTTGCGCGACCACCAGGACGCGGCCGTCCGACTGGTTGCTGGCGTAGCCGGCCAGTCCCAGCTCCAGCGCCCGAGACCTCGTCCACCAGCGGAAACCCACGCCCTGGACATAACCGTGCACCCAGGCGGTCAGCCGGGTCTGGTCACTCATCAGCGGTGTCGGGCGCGACGACGTCAAAGGTGATCTCGGTGCCGGACTTCAGCGTCCTGCCGACCGTGCACACCTGGTCGATGGCTCGGCCGACCACCAGCAGCAGCCGGTCACGCTCATCAGCAGTCAGCGACGACAGGTCGATCTCAAGCTTCTCGGCCAGCAGGGGGTAGCGCTCGCTCTCGCGGTCCGCGTCACCGGACACCCGGATGACAGCCGGGTAGTCGTCGCCGAGTCGGCGGCGCAACGGCTGGTCACTGGACAGGCCGCTGCACCCGGCCAGCGCGATCTTGAGCAACTCGCCGGGGGTGAAGACCCCTTCATCGGTCACCGAGCCGATCAGCACCTCCGCCCCGCGGCTGCTGCGGCCGGTGTACCGGCGGATTCCCGTGCGCTCCACCCAGAGTTCGGTCATGACCCCATCCTGCCTACCGCCGAGGCGGAAACCTGGGCCGGGGCTGGCAGACCGGGCAGTAGAACGAGGAGCGGTTCATGAACTTCTCCCGTCGGATCACCGCCCCGCAGCGCCGGCAGCTTCGGTCCTCGCGGCCGTAGACGTTGAGGGAGCGGTCGAAGTACCCGGACTGGCCGTTGACGTTGACATAGAGCGAGTCGAAGGAGGTGCCACCTTCCTGGAGCGCCTCGCGCATCACCTCCGCGGCGCAATCGAGCACCCGCTGCAACTGGCCGCGGGTCAGCTTTTCGGCGATGCGGGCGCCGTTGACCTCCGCGCGCCACAGCGCCTCGTCGGCGTAGATATTGCCGATACCGGACACTACGGTCTGATCGAGCAGCTGTCGTTTGATCTCAGAGTGCTTGCGGCGCAACACGTTCACCACTGCGTTCCGGTCGAAGCGGGGGTCCAGTGGATCGCGGGCGATGTGGGCGACAGGCTGCGGGACGCGGCTGCCGTCGACGGTGACGAGGTCGGAGAGCTGCCAGCCGCCGAAGGTGCGTTGATCGACGAAGCTCAACGCAGTGCCGTCGTCGAGGACCGCCGCTATGCGGAGGTGATCGGGGTTGGTGATGGGCCCGAGCAGCATCTGCCCACTCATCCCGAGGTGGACGACGAGGGCCTCCTCCCCCGTGTCGTCCCCCGTGTCGTCCCCCGTGTCGTCCCCCGTGTCGTCCCCCGTATCGAGAGTGAGCCACAGGTACTTGCCGCGTCGGTCGGTCCCGCTGATGTGGGCGCCCAACAACCGCGCGGTCAGGTCAGCCGCGCCGGCCTCGTGGCGGCGCACCGCGCGCGGATGGTCAACGCGGACAGCGGCGATGGACTTGCCCGCGACGTGCGCCTGCAGCCCGCGGCGCACCACCTCGACTTCGGGAAGTTCAGGCATCCAGCTCTGATTCGGGGGCAGGCACGGGGGCAGGCACAGGGGAAGGCACGGCATCCAACGCCGTCCAGGCCTGGGACGCGGCCTCCAACTCGGCTTCTTTCTTGGTTCTGCCCACTCCGCTGCCGTACACCTCGCCACAGATCAGCACCTGGGCGGTGAACAACCGATCATGGTCGGGGCCTTCAGCGCTGACCTCATAGCGAGGCGCCCCGAGGCCACGGACCGCGGTCAGTTCCTGCAGGCTGGACTTCCACTCCAAGGCTGCGCCCAGTGTCGGCGCGGTGTCGAGCAGGTCCTCAAACAACGTCAGGATCACCGGTCGGGCACCTTCCAGACCATGCTGGAGGTAGACGGCTCCGATCAGTGACTCCATGGTGTCGGCGAGGATGCTGGCTTTGGCGTGGCCGCCGGTGTTTACCTCGCCCCGGCCCAGCAGCACGTACTCCCCAAGTCCGCTGGAAGTCAGATCTCGGGCCACACCTGCCAGAGCGCGGGTGTTGACGATGCTCGATCGAAGTTTCGCCAGGTCGCCCTCGGGGCGGTCGGGGTTGCGCCGGAACAGTTCCTCGGTGATCACCAACCCCAGCACGGAGTCGCCGAGAAACTCCAGGCGTTCATTGCTGGGCAGCCCGCCATTCTCGTAGGCATAGCTGCGATGGGTCAGCGCCAGGGTCAGCAGGTCTTCGGGCAGGTGGGCGCCCAACGCGTCGAGCAGGGCCTGCCGGGTCACGAGGGTTCCCCGTCGGGCGGCAGTAGTTTGGCCAGCTTGGCCCACCGAGGGTCGATCTGGTCGTGACCGTGGTCGGCCTCGGCGCCGGCCAGTGCCACTCCGCACACCGGGCACAAACCGGGGCAGTCCGCACGGCACAGCGGGGCGAAGGGCAGCGCCAGGCCGACAGCATCCACGATCGGCTGCTCGAGGTTGACGCACCAATCGACGACGTGGCCGACCTCGTCCTCCTCGGTGGTGGACTCGGTCAGGCTGTCGGGGTAGGCGAACAATTCGGTCAGCGCGATATCGACATCCCCGGTGACCGGTTCCAGGCACCGTGAGCACTCACCCCGGCTTGGGCCGTACATAGTGCCGGAAACCAGGACACCCTCCGACACCGACTCGAACCTCAGATCCAGCTCGAGCGGGGCCCCGGCCTCGATTGCGATGAGGTCCAACCCGATTCGCGCCGGGCTGGGTACGGTCTGCCGAACCTCGTGCATCGCACCGGGACGACGACCGAGGCGGGAGACGTCGAAAACCAGCGGCGATCGTGGGTCGGCAGCGCCGTTCGAGGGCTTCGCCATACGGCGATCTTACGGTGCCCCCGGGTGACTAGTGCTGGGCGTAGTCGTGCGTACCGGCGGCGGTGCGGAGTTGGTGGCGGCCGCGGCTGACCGAGCGCAGCGTGCCGTTGAGGTACTCCTCGAACTGAGCCAGCTTGTTGTCGACGTAAATGTCGCACTCCCCACGCAGCCGGTCGGCCTCGGCATGGGCCGAGTCGATCAGGCGGGTGGACTCGGCATGGGCCGACTGCACCACCTCGGTCGCCGAGACCAGACGCTGCTGCTCCTTGATGCCTTCCTGCACGGCGTTCTCATAGGAGATGTTGCCGCTCTCGACCAGGCGATCGGCCTCGGCCTTGGCCCGACTGGTGGCCGCCTCGTAGTCCCGCTTGGCCGCCGCGGACAGCCGCGCCGCCTCATCGCGAGCCTCGGCCACCATCGCGTCGCTGTGCTGACGGGCTTCGGCGACCATCCGGTCGGCTTGAGACTTGGCGTCGGCGAGCATCCGGTCGGCCTCGGCGCGGGCGTGGCTGACCAGCGAGTCCGCCTCGGAGTTGGCGTTGGCGACCGTGGATTCGGCGTGCTCCTTGGCTTCCCGCAGCATGGTGTCGCGGGCGTCGAGCACATCCTGGGCGTCGTCGAGTTCGCCTGGGATTGCGTCTTTGATGTCGTCGATCAACTCGAGCACGTCACCGCGGGGCACCACGCAGCCGGCCGTCATCGGCACACCGCGGGCTTCCTCGACGATCGCGCCCAGTTCGTCCAGTGCTTCAAAAACTCGGTACACGGTGCCACCCTTCAGGCTGTCACATTGGTAGTGACCAGTGTGCCTGGTGTTACGGCTGTGACAGCGGTGGCGATGCGGTGTGTCGCAAACCGTTCTTGATTCAAGCCGGGGTGACTCAGCGGCCGGCGAGTTTGGCCTGCAATCGCCGGTTCACCGATTCGGGAAGCAGTTCCGATACGTCCCCGCCGAGGCTTGCCACCTCTTTGGCCAGGGAGGATGACACGAATGAGTAGCGCGGGGCGGTGGCGACGAAGAAGGTGTCGACGCCGGCGATGTGTTTGTTCATCTGCGCCATCTGCAGCTCGTATTCGAAATCGGTACCGGTGCGCAGCCCCTTGACCACCGCGGTCAACCCGCGGGCCTTGACGAAATCGACCACCAGACCCTGACCGGCCTCGGCGCGCAGGTTTGGCAGGTGCGCGCACGCCTCCTCGATCATCGCGATCCGTTCGTCGGCGGTGAACATTCCGGCTTTGTTGGGGTTGGTCAGCACGGCGACGATCACCTCGTCGAATTGCGCGGCGGCCCGTT
>DAIPYT010000035.1:0-23392 GCA_036782595.1 Mycobacterium sp.
GTGCCGATATGGGTGATGGTGGCGGCACCGTCGACGGTGTCCAGTAAGGCCACCAGGTCGGCCAGCAGCACCGTGGAGGCGCGGTGAGCGACAACCACCGCGGTCACCCCGGCCAGCGCCACCCGCAGAGCCTCGGTGACGATGGTCTCGGTGTGCACGTCAAGCGCCGACAGGGTGTCGTCGAGCACCAGTACCCGGGGCCGGGCCAGGATCGCCCGGGCGAGCGCGAGTCGCTGCCGTTGGCCGCCGGACAGGCTCATGCCCTGTTCCCCGATACGGGTCTGCAACCCGAACGGCAGGTCGTAGATGAACTGGGCGGCGGCGATATCGATGGCCGCCGCGATCTCGGCGTCGCAGGCCGGGTCGTCCGGTGATCGTCCCAACAGCAGGTTCTCGGCCACTGACATGGAGAACAAGGTCGGGTCCTCGAAGGCCACGGCCACGGTTCGCCGCAACGCCGGGAGGCTCAGGTCCCGGATGTCGACCCCGTCGATCCGGATCGCGCCCTCGGTGACGTCGTACAGCCGCGGCAGCAGTGCGGTCAGAACCGACTTCCCCGAGCCGGTGGCTCCGACCAACGCCAGCGTCTGCCCGGGTTCGATGGTGGCGTTGACGTGGCGCAGTACCCACCGGTCGCCCTCCGAAGCGTCGGGAAAGCGGAAGCCGACATCATCGAATTCAAGCCGCCCTCCCCGTGCGGATTCCGGCAGATCGGACGCAGGACCGCCGGTGATTTCGATTGGAGCGTCGAAGATTTCGGCGATCCGGTTGGCTGCCGTCATGGCCTCCTGGGTCATCGAGAGCAGGAAGCCCAGCGAGGCGATCGGCCAGACCAGCGACAGCATCATGGTGATGAACGCCACCAGCGTTCCGAGGGTGACCAGACCGTGCCCGGCGGCATAGGCGCCGAAACCCAGCACGATGATCAACGTGATGTTGGGGATGACCTCCAGCAGGGTCCAGAACTTCGCCGACACCGAGACCTTCTGGATCTGGGTGTCGTAGAGCTGGGTGGCCTGGTCGTCGAATCGGTCGTAGACGTACTCCTCGCGGCCGAACGACTTCACCGCGCGGACGCCGAGGGCGGCCTCCTCGACGTGAGTGGCGACATGCCCCGCCTGGTCCTGGGCCGCCCGGGACAGTCGGGTGAACCTGCGCTCGAAGCGCAGCATCGTGACGGTGACCGGGACCACCGAGATCAGCACCACCACCCCCAACGGCCAATACATCGCCAGCAGGATGGCGGTGACCACGGCGATCTGCGCAACGTTGAGGATCAGGAAGATCAGCCCGAACGACAGCAGCCGGCGAATCGTGCTCAGGTCGTTCATGATTCGTGACAGCAGCTGCCCGGACTGCCAGCGGCCGTGGAAGGACATCGGCAGGATCTGAAGCCGGGCGTAGAGGTCCTTGCGGATATCGGCTTCCACACCCATGGTGGCGCGGGACACCAGCCAGCGGCGAATGAACCACAGCAGTGCCTCGGCCACACCGACGGCCAGGGCCGCCGAACCCAGTACCCACAGCCCGTGCGGGTCGCGGTGGCGGACCGGACCGTCGATCACCGCCTTGGTCACCAGTGGGATGGCCACGGTTGCCACCAGGCCGACCATGGCGGCGATGATCATCGCGATCCAGCGCAACCGGTAGGGCTTGAGGTAGGGCAGCAGGCGCAGCAGGTCGGAGACCCCCCGAATCCGCTCCGGGCGGACGGCGATATGCGGCGCCGACCGAATGCCCTCCACGCCAATCGCCTCCTTGGGTCATCGTCGCACGGCCACGCCTAACCCCCGTACTCCGCCCGATCCGGCACTATGGGGTCATGGACAGCGCTGCAGGCCCCGGGGCATCCCCGCGCGTGCTGGTGGTCGACGACGACCCGGACGTGCTGGCTTCATTGGAACGCGGCCTGCGGTTGTCGGGTTTCGAGGTGGCCACCGCCGTCGACGGCGCCGAGGCACTGCGCAGCGCCACCGAAACCCGCCCGGACGCGATCGTGCTGGATATCAACATGCCCGTGCTGGACGGCGTGAGCGTGGTCACCGCCTTGCGCGCCATGGACAACGACGTTCCGGTCTGTGTGCTGTCGGCTCGGAGTTCAGTCGATGACCGGGTGGCGGGCCTGGAAGCCGGCGCCGACGACTACCTGGTGAAACCCTTCGTACTGGCTGAATTGGTGGCGCGGGTCAAGGCACTGCTGCGCCGACGGGGCGCCACCGCGACGTTCTCCTCGGAAACCATCCAGGTGGGCTCGCTGGAGGTAGACATCCCCGGCCGGCGGGCCCGGGTCAACGGTGTCGACGTGGACCTGACCAAACGCGAGTTCGACCTGCTGGCCGTGCTGGCCGAACACAAGACCGCGGTGCTCAGCCGGGCGCAACTCCTGGAATTGGTCTGGGGCTACGACTTCGCCGCCGACACCAACGTCGTCGATGTATTCATCGGCTACCTGCGGCGCAAGCTTGAGGCCGGCGGTGCCCCCCGACTGCTGCACACCGTCCGCGGAGTCGGATTCGTCCTGCGGACGCAGTGACGAAGACTCGGTGACGCTCTCACGCATCGTCCGCCGCACCCCCTCCCTGCGGACCAGGGTGGCGTTCGCGACGGCAATCGGCGCTGCCATCGTGGTGACGATCGTCGGCACCATCGTCTGGATCGGAATCACCACCGACCGGCTCGAGCGACTGGATCGGCGCCTGGACGAGGCGGCCGGTTTCGCGGTGCCGTTCGTGCCGCGGGGTTTGGAGCAGATACCGCCGTCACCCAACGTCCGTGATGTGGTGATCACCGTGCACCGCGGTAGCGAGGTGCGATCCAACTCTGATGTCGTGCTGCCCGAACTCGACACCGACTACGCCACCACCGTCGTGGACGGGGTGCGGTACCGGGTGCGCACCGTGCTGATCCCCTACCCGGAGCCGCCCACCACGCTGCAGGTCGGCGCCACCTACGACGACACCATCGCCGATACCAACAAGTTGCACCGACGGGTGCTGTTGATCTGCGGCTTCGCCATCGGTGCGGCCGCGGTGCTGGGCTGGCTGCTGGCCGCCTTCGCCGTCCGCCCATTGCGCCGACTGGCCCAGCAGACCCGGGCGATCGACGCCGGCGACGTGGCTCCCGACGTTGACGTCAGTGGCGCCACCGAGGCCGTCGAGATCGGCGAGGCGCTCAAGGGTCTGCTGGCCCGGATCTGGACCGAGCAGGACCGCACCAAGGCCGCACTGGCCTCCGCCCGTGACTTCGCCGCGGTATCAGCCCACGAGTTGCGCACTCCGTTGACCGCGATGCGGACCAATCTCGAGGTGCTGTCGACGCTCGACCTGCCCGCCGAGCAGCGTGAGGAGGTGATCGGTGATGTCATCCGCACCCAGAGCCGGATCGAGGCGACGTTGGGTGCGCTGGAGCGACTCGCCCAAGGCGAGTTGTCCACTGCCGCCGATCAGGTTCCCGTGGACATCACCGAACTGCTGGACCGCGCCGCTCACGATGCGATGCGGGTCTACCCCGACCTGACGGTGTCGCTGGCCCCCTCGCCGACCTGCATCATCATCGGTCTGCCGGCCGGGTTGCGCCTGACCGTGGACAACGCGATCGCCAACGCGGTCAAGCACGGCGGTGCCACGCAGGTGCAACTGTCGGCGGTCAGTTCCCGCGACGGTGTGCAGATCACCGTCGACGACAACGGTTGCGGGGTGCCCCACGCCGAACGGAAGTCGGTCTTCGGCAGGTTCGCCCGCGGATCCACGGCGTCGCGCTCCGGCTCCGGCCTGGGTCTGGCTCTCGTCGCCCAGCAGGCCGAATTGCACGGCGGCACAGCGGCTTTGGAGGACAGCCCACTGGGCGGAGCCCGGTTGGTACTGCGCCTTCCGGCGCCACGCTAGCGAATCGTCAGTCTTCTGAGCTGGAGATGATCCGCAGCTTGGAATCGACTTCGGGCGATCCGTCGTCCACGATCACCAGCTTGGCGTCGGTGGCCGAGTGGTCCTCGTTGATGACGATGTCGGCCGACGCGTGCTGCTCGGTGATCACCGCCGCGGATTCCGCCGCCGGGACGGGGGCCGTCTTGTCGCCCTTGGCGTCCCACCGCAGGAAGCCGGCCTTCTGTGCGCTGCGCTCGTCGGCGAACCAGACCTCCGCCTCGATCGCCGCGTAGTCCGGGCTGTCGAGGGTGAAGTATCGACCCGTGTCCTTATCGCCCTTGATGGTGTAGCCCACCGGCGCCGCGGTCCGCGCCGAGACCCGGATCGAACCGGCGCCGTAGGGTTCCTTCTCCAGTACCTTGTCGATCTTCGTCTCGACCTTGTCGATCTTCTTCTCGACCTGCTCAGCCGCGGCGGCGGCCCTGGTCGCCACCTTGCCCGCGGTGGCGGCGACAGCGGTAGCTGCCAGCGCGTGGGTGACGGGAACCTCGCGAGTGACCCGTCGAATCATCATGGCCAGTGTCAGCAGCAGGCCCAACAGGAAGGCCAAGCTCATCAGCCACCAGTTGACGTCGTGCATCAGCGTGCTCCTAACTCACGGGATCCGGCCGGAAGGTCGGCGATGGCCTGCTCCCTGCTGGTCCGATGAACGGTGAGGACGGCGATCACCCAGGCGACCGCAGAGCCGGCCAGGAAAGCCAGCAGGTACCACAACCACTGTGCGACGAAACCCATCTCGTACTCCCCTACTTGACCGTGTGGACCTAGTTGACGGTGATCTCGGTGCGCCGGTTCTGGGCCCGGCCGTCGGCCGTCTTATTGCTGGCGACCGGTTGGGATGACCCGACACCCTTGGATGTCACCGAACCGGCCGGGACGCCTTGGGCCACCAGGTAATCGGCGACCGACTTGGCCCGGCTGTCGCTCAGCGGGACGTTCACCGAATCGTCGCCGGTGTCGTCGGTGTGGCCGATCACGGTGATCCTCGCGTCCGGGCAGCCCTTGATCACCGCGGCGACGGCGGTCAGTTCCGTCTTGGACGCCGCCGTCAGACCGGACCCCTCGGTCTGGTAGCCGATCGGCATGGTCAACGCGGCACTGATGTCGGCCTGCAGGTTGTCGCACGAACCGCTGGGTGCCGGTGCACCCTTCACTTCGATGTTGTTGACGATCCGGACATTGGGCCAGCCGGCATTGGCGGCCGCCTCGACCGCGTCCTTGACCTGATCCGATGGCGCCGTGCCGGTCAGGGTCAGGGCGTCACCCACGAGGTTGAAGCTGAAATCGCCGATCTCGTTGGCCGCCTTGAACACCGGCCCGAGACCGGCGAATTCGGGCGCACTGACACCGGCCTTGACGGTCAGCTTGTCGATGAGGTTCACCCCGGATCCGAGCGCCGTTTTCAGCGAGCTCAGAAGCTTGTCCTTGACCGACAGGTCCGGCAGTTCGCCGGTGACGGTGAAATCGTTGCCGTTTCGCACGATGGACAGCGGAGCCAGGTCGGCGGTGGGAACCGCCACGCTGGGTGGCGCTGTGACGGTGATGCTGGGGGCGCTGACGCTCACCTGGGGCTTGAGCGCACTCCAGCCGAGCCAGCCGAACAGCAGGGGGATCAGCAGCAGGCCCAGCAGCCAACCCCAGCCTGGCGATCGACGGTAATACCGCGAATCGGTCCGCCACTCCGTTGCCGTGGCGCTCCCACGCGTTTCTTCCGAACCCGTCACCGGTCCACTCCTCCACCAATTACAGGCGCGTCACTTCGAACCGCAGCAACATACGACAAGCGCATCGTGGGGCCTGTCCCGACCCCCCGCAGCAGGGTATCGGCCGCAGGTCAGCGAACGCCGAGCAGGTCGATCACGAAGATCAGTGTCTGGCCGGACAGCCGGTGCCCGGCCCCGGCCGGACCGTAGGCCAGCTCCGGCGGAATCACCAGTTGCCGACGGCCGCCGACGCGCATTCCCGGAATGCCGTCCTGCCAGCCCTGGATGAGACCGCGCAGCGGGAAGGAGATGGACTCCCCCCGGTTCCACGAGCTGTCGAATTCCTCGCCCGACTCGAACTCGACTCCGACGTAATGAACGTCCACGGTGTCACCCGGCTTGGCTTCGGCACCCTCTCCGACAACGAGGTCGGAGATGACCAGGTCGGTGGGCGGCGGGCCGGCGGGGAACTCAATCTCAGGTTTGGACACCGCATCACCGTAACGCCCGGCTCCCTAAGCTGAGGTATGGCCTCCCCGCGTCAGCCCGACGACAATCTCGATGCCGTCATCGTCGGAGGCGGGCACAACGGTTTGGTGGCGGCGGGTTACCTGGCCCGGGCCGGTCTTCGGGTTCGCGTCCTGGAAAAACTGCCGGAAGTCGGGGGCGCCGCGGTGTCGGCGTACGCCTTCGACGGGGTGGACGCCCGACTGTCCCGGTACGCCTACCTGGTGAGCCTGTTGCCGAGTCGCATCATCGAGGATCTCGGGGCTCCGGTGAACCTGGCTCGGCGCCGGTATGCCTCCTACACCCCCAACCCGGCCGACGCCGGCCGCAGTGGGCTGCTCATTGGCGAGCGTTCGAGTTTCGCGGCGGTCGGCGCGGCGTCCGACGAGGCCGGATTCACCGACTTCTACCGCAGCTGCCGCGGCGTGACCGAACCGCTGTGGCCGACGCTCATCGAGCCGCTGCGACGCCGTTCCGAGGCACGCCGTCGGGTCCTGGCGGCGGGCGGACCCGCGGCGGGCGCGGCCTGGGATGCGCTGATCGAGCAACCCGTGGGGGCGGCCATCTGCGATGCCGTCAGCAGTGACCTGGTGCGCGGGGTGATGGCCAGCGACGCGCTGATCGGCACCTTCGCCCGACTCGACGACCCCGCCCTGACCCAAAACGTCTGCTTCCTCTATCACCTGCTGGGCGGTGGAACCGGCGTGTGGGATGTGCCGGTCGGCGGGATGGGCTCGGTGACCGGCGCGCTGGCCGCCGCCGCTGCGGCACATGGCGCCGAAATCATCACCGGCGCAGAGGTTCTGGCGTTGAGCCCTGACGGAGAGGTGCGCTACCGGAGCGGCGACGACGAGCACCGGGTGCACGGCCGGCACGTGTTGGCCGGAGTCACGCCGGCGGTGCTCTCCGGCTTGCTCGGCGAACCGCAACCCGCTCTGGCCGAGGGCTGTCAGGTGAAGGTCAACCTGATGCTGCGGCGCCTGCCGCGGCTACGCGACACCGGCGTCACCCCGGAGCAGGCGTTCGGCGGCACCTTCCACATCAACGAGACGTGGTCCCAACTCGATGCGGCCTACAGCGTTGCCTCGGCCGGTGCGGTGCCCGACCCGTTGCCCTGCGAAATCTATTGCCACTCCCTGACCGACCCGAGCATCCTGTCCGCCGACCTGCGCGAGTCCGGAGCGGCGACGCTGACGGTGTTCGCACTTCATGTGCCGCACTCCCTCCAGGCGTCTGACCCCGAGGCGATGCGTCAGCGCCTCACCGACGCGGTGCTTGCGTCGCTGAATTCGGTTCTGGTCGAACCGGTCCAGGACGTCGTGATGACTGACGCCAACGGCCGGCCCTGCATCGAGGCGAAGACGACGGTCGATCTGGAAGCCAGCCTGGGGCTGACCGGCGGCAACATCTTCCACGGCGCACTGTCCTGGCCGTTCGCCGAGGACGACGACCCCCTCGATACCCCTGCGCAACGGTGGGGCGTCGCCACACAGCATGATCGAATTCTGTTGTGCGGATCGGGTTCTCGCCGGGGCGGCGCGGTGTCAGGCATAGGCGGCCACAACGCCGCAATGGCGGTACTGGAGACGCGTTGAGCGCCTAACGACCGCCGAGAGTGATGTAGTCGCGCTCTCCGTACCCGGTGTAGATCTGCCGCGGGCGGCCGATCTTGTTGGGCTCCTCGTGCATCTCCCGCCAGTGGGCGATCCAGCCGGGCAGCCGGCCGATGGCGAACAGCACGGTGAACATGCGCGTCGGGAAGCCCATCGCGCGGTAGATCACGCCGGTGTAGAAGTCGACGTTGGGGTAGAGCTTGCGCTCGACGAAGAAGTCGTCGGTCAGCGCGGCCTCTTCCAGCGACTTGGCGATATCGAGCAGTTCGTCGTCGCCACCGAGCTTGCTGAGAATCTTGTCGGCCTGCTCCTTGACGATGCGCGCCCGCGGGTCGTAGTTCTTATAGACCCGGTGGCCGAAGCCCATCAGCTTGACCCCGTCCTCGCGGTTCTTGACCTTGCGCACGAAGTCCTGCACGTCGCCACCGGAGAGCCGGATCTTCTCCAGCATCTCCAGCACCGACTGGTTGGCGCCGCCGTGCAGCGGACCCCACAGAGCGTTGATGCCGCCGGAGATCGAGGTGAACAGGTTGGCCTGCGACGAGCCGACCAGACGCACCGTCGAAGTCGAGCAGTTCTGCTCATGGTCGGCGTGCAGGATCAGCAGCATGTCCAGTGCCCGGACGATCTCCGGGTCGGGGGTATACGGCTCGGATGGCAGCCCGAACGTCATCCGCAGGAAGTTCTCCACCAGGCTCAGCGAGTTGTCCGGGTAGAGGAAGGGCTGGCCGACGGACTTCTTGTAGGAATAGGCCGCGATGGTCGGAAGCTTGGCCAGCAGCCGGATCGTCGACAGTTCGACCTGCTTGTGATCCAGCGGGTCCAATGAATCCTGGTAGTAGGCGCTCAACGCATTGACCGCACTGGAGAGCACCGGCATCGGGTGCGCGTTGCGCGGGAAGCCGTCGAAGAACCGCTTGAGATCCTCGTGCAGCAGGGTGTGCCGCTGGATCTTGGTGGTGAACTCCTCAAGTTGGTCGGCGGTCGGCAGCTCGCCGTAGATCAGCAGATAGCTGACCTCGATGAAGGTCGACTTATCGGCCAACTGATCGATCGGGTAGCCGCGGTAGCGAAGAATGCCGGCATCGCCGTCGATGTAGGTGATGGCGCTCTTGGTCGACGCGGTGTTGACGAACCCCTGGTCGAAGGTGGTGTACCCGGTTTTGGCCAGTAGCGGCCCCAGGGCGATACCGTCAGAACCCTCGGTCGCATGCACGATCTCCAGGTCCAGCTCACCGCCGGGATACCGGAGGGAGGCGGTGTCGTCGGTCGCGGCCACATCAACCCCTTCTTGGCTGTTCGACGGCGCCAGGCGGCCCGTCCTCAGGTCACGCTACTGTGCGTTCTAGGTGAACGTAGTCGCTATTGTTCCCGATCGCCCGCGAGGGTCTGCTCAGTCCTGGTTCAACTGGGGTTCCACGGCTTCCAGAGCCTGGTGAAAATCGCGAAGGTTTCCTCGATGCGATCGCTGACCGCGTGCGGATCCGCGGCGTCGCTGCCGGGTGTGCCCAGGGCGGTCGCCATCAGCACGGCCCAGGTGTCGAAGACCACCCGTACCGCCGGATCAGCTACCGGCAGGCCCATCCTCCGCGCGATCGCGACGACGACAGCATGCGTTGAGCCGTCCGGCCGGTAGGTGAAAGTGGCCAGGCTGAGCATCGGGGTGCCGGTAACAATGCTGAGGAACCCGCGCATGCGGTTGAAAGGCCCCTGCTGATCGGTCTCGGCGGTCCGAAAAACCTCGGTGTGCGCGCGGACGAGTGCCTCATGCTCAGGGATATCGCGGGGTTGCCGGGCCAACGCCTCGGCGACCTCTTCGGCGATTTCCTCCATCAGGGCGGCGATGACGGCCTCTTTGTTCGGGAAATACCGGCTGAAGGTCCGCGGCGACACATCCGCACCGGCGGCTATCTGATCCACCGTCGTCCGCTCGTACCCCTGTTCGGCGCACAACTGTGCCGCAACGTCGACCAACGTGGCCCGTGTGCGTTGCTTCTTGCGTTCCCGCAGCCCGAGGGCCGACTCCTCAGAGCGTTGAGGCACTTGCCGATCGTAGGCGGGTGGCACTGTCAGGCAGCCCAGTCGTTTGTTAAAGACATGTAACAGAGGTCGATCGCCGGGTTCAACATCTCTCCTCACCCCGATGGCTGCATACCCGCCACGCGGAGCACCAAACCTAACCGGGGCGGTACCGCACGAAGGCTGGTGCGGCGAGCGCGGCCAGCAGCACTCCGACGACGACGAGAACCCCGCCGCCCGCCGCCGCCACCGTGGTGCCCACCGCGGCGGCCGCCGCGCCATGCACTGCGTCCGCCAGCCGCGGCCCTCCACCCACCACGACGATGAACACGCCCTGCAGCCGCCCGCGTAAATCGTCGGAGGCTACTTCCTGAAGGATTGTGGATCGGAATGCCGCCGACACCATGTCGGCCGCGCCACCTAGAGCCAAGAACGCCAGGGCAATCCACAACATCGCTCCGGGCCGGCCACCCGCGAAGGCCGCACAGACGCCGAACCCGATGATGGCCAGTCCCCACACCACGATGGCGACGATCACGGCCAGACCCTGGCGACGTATCCGCGGAAGCCAGCCGGAGAACACTCCCCCGCCAACCGCACCCACTGAGATCGCCGCGGCCAGCAACGCCATAGTGCTGGCGCCTTCGACAGGACCTCCGAAATTCTCGTTGGCCATCTGAGGGAACAGCGCACGAGGCATTCCGAAGACCATCGCGATGATGTCGACGACGAAGGACATCAACACCACCTGGTTTCCGGCCAGATAGCGGAAACCTTCGAGCACCGCCCCGACACCCCATCGCGATCCGGCGACAACGGCGTCGATGACCGGCATCGGACTCAGTCGTAATGTCGCCCAGATGGGGGCGATACATGCGATTGCGTCGATCAGATACAGGGTGGACAGGTCGACCCACTGCAACAGAACTCCGGCCAGCAGTGGGCCGGCGATAGCGCCGAACTGCTGCACCGTCATGTTCAGCGAGTTGGCGGCCGGTAACTGATCGATCGGCAGCATGCGCGGTATCGCCGCCCCGCGGGTGGGCCAGTTGACCGCGAAGAAGGACTGCTGCAGGGCGAGCAGCACCAGGACCAGCCATACCTGGTTTCTTCCAAGGTCCCCCGCGAACACGGCCTGCGCCCACAGCAGCACCGAAGCCACGGCCAAGCCGCACGAGGTGATGATGAGCAGGGTGCGCCGGTCCATCGCGTCGGCCCAGGCACCGCCGAGCAGACCGAAAACGATCAACGGCACCAACGCGAACAGCCCGGCAAGTCCGACGTAGGCCGAGTTGCGGGTCAGTGCGTACAACTGCACCGGCACCGCGAAGACGGTGAGGTTGCCGCCGATCACCGTGACGATGCCTGCCAGCCACAGCCGGCGGAAGTCCGGGTTCTTCAGGGGGGTGATGTCGGCGAACAGCCGAGGGTTAGACCCAGTGGCGAACAGCCGGCGTGCCCGCACTTAGGGCTGCAACCGCGAAACGGGGTCGGGCTGGCCCGGGGTGACCCGAATTCGGTTGTGGATCCGGTTCTCTCGGCCCTGCCAGAACTCGATCACCTCGACGGCGATGCGGTAGCCGCCCCAGTGCGGCGGCACCGGTACCTGCTCTTCACCGGCGAATCGTCGGGTCACCTCGGCCAGTTGCGCCATCAGCCCGGCACGGGAATCGATGGGCCTCGACTGCTGCGAGGCCCAGGCGCCCAGTTGCGATCCGCGCGGCCGCCGTGCCCAGTACTCGGCGGTCTCCTCAGCGCTGACCTTGCTGACCACACCACGGACATGCACCTGGCGCCCCAGCCCGTACCAGGGAAAGGTCACCGAGGCGTGCGGCGTCGCGGCCAGATCGGCGCCTTTGGCGGAGTCGTAGTTGGTGTAGAAGGTGATGCCGTCGGCGTCAGCGCTCTTGCACAGGACGGTTCTGGTGACCGGCCGGCCGTCCTCGACGGTGGCCAGCACCATGGCGTTGGGCTCGGCCAACCCGGCGCTTTCGGCATCGTCGATCCAGTTGTGCAGCAACGCAAGCCAACCATCGGCCAGCCAATCGGCATCGAGGTCGCTGCTGCCGTCCTTCTCCACCGAGCCGTACTCCACCCGCATCGCCGCAAGACGATGGGAGCCTGCCGCCCCGGGCGCAGGATCAGGGCTCGGGCGTTCTTGATCAACCACGGCCTCACGGTACGCCCGGGATCGCAGGTGGGAGAATTCGACCATGACAGTCCTACCGGATGACTTCGTCCCGGGTTTGGAGGGCGTCGTCGCCTTCACCACCGAGATCGCCGAACCCGACCGCGACGGCGGCGCGCTACGTTATCGCGGCGTCGACATCGAGGATCTGGTCGGCCACCGGGTGACCTTCGGCGATGTCTGGGCGCTGCTGGTCGACGGCCGCTTCGGCGACGGCCTGCAACCCGCCGAGCCTTTCCCGCTGCCGATCCACACCGGCGATGTCCGGGTCGACGTGCAGGCGGGGCTGTCGATGCTGGCCCCGATCTGGGGCTATCGACCGCTCTTGGACATCGATGACCAGACGGCTCGCGACCAGTTGGCGAGGGCCTCGGTGATGGCACTGTCCTACGTGGCGCAGTCGGCTCGCGGGATCACCCAGCCGGCCGTCCCGCAGCGGGTGATCGACGAATGCACCACCATCACAGAGCGATTCATGACGCGATGGCATGGCGAGCCCGACCCACGGTACGTCGAGGCGATCGACGCCTACTGGGTGTCGGCAGCCGAGCACGGCATGAACGCCTCGACGTTCACCGCCCGGGTGATCGCGTCCACCGGAGCCGACGTGGCTGCCGCGCTCTCCGGCGCCGTCGGGGCGATGAGCGGCCCCCTGCACGGCGGCGCCCCGGCCCGGGTGATCCCGATGATCGCGGAGTCCGAGCGCACCGGGGACGCCGCGGCGGTGGTGCGCGGCATCCTGGACCGCGGCGAGAAACTGATGGGCTTCGGTCATCGGGTCTACCGCGCCGAGGATCCACGCGCCCGGGTTCTCCGGGCAACCGCCAAGCGCTTGGACGCTCCGCGCTACGAAGTGGCCGCAGCGCTGGAACAGGCTGCGCTGGCGGAACTTCGGCAGCGTCGGCCCGACCGGGCCATCGAGACGAATGTCGAATTCTGGGCCGCGGTCATCCTGGACTTCGCCGAGGTTCCGCCGGCGATGATGCCGGCGATGTTCACCTGTGGCCGCACGGCCGGTTGGTGCGCCCACATCCTGGAGCAGAAGCGGCTCGGCAAGCTGGTCCGACCCGCGGCGGTGTACGTCGGCCCGAACCCCCGACCCGCGGACTCGGTCCCCGGCTGGGACGGGATCCACCACACCTGAGAAACCCAGCCTCGGTGAACATTCTGGAAGAACGGAATCCTCGATGGTGTCGACAGACCAAGCGGTGACCGCCGCAGATCCGGTCAAGATCATCAGACGGGCCTTGAACGCCGGTGATCTGAGTACCGCCGATGCAGAGGCCAAACAGCTCACTCCGGCGGGGACCATCGACGTCCTGGAGCGGCTCGCCGCACCCCAGCGTGCGGTGCTCTACCGATTGCTGCCCAAACAGCAGGCCGCCGACGTGTTCGAAGATCTGCCGCCGGTGCTGCAGAGGGACCTCATCGACTCGCTGCAGGACGAAGAGGTCGCGGCGGCATTCGCCGACCTGGAACCTGATGACCGGGTCGCCCTGCTCGACGAAGTCCCGGCTGGGGTGGCCGCGCGGCTGATGCAGGGCCTCTCCCCGGAAGAGCGGGAACTGACCGCCGACATACTCGGCTATCCGAAGAAGTCGATCGGGCGACGGATGAGTCCTGAGGTCGTCGGACTCGACCCCGACATCAGCGCATCCCGGGCCCTCAGCGAAGTGAAGCGGGTGCTGGACTACGCCGAGACCGTCTACACGCTGCCGGTGACCGACCCGAATCGGGTTCTGCTCGGGGTGGTGAGTCTGCGCGACCTGATGAAAGCCGAACCCACGCAAAGCGTCTCCGAAATCATGCGGCCACCCGACTTCGCCCATGCCACCGATTCCGCCGAGGAGTCCGCTCGGCGCTGCGCTGACAGCAAGTATCTAGCGCTTCCCGTCGTTGACAGCGACCGAAGGCTCGTGGGCATTCTCACCGTCGACGACGCGCTGGACATCATCGAGGAGGCCGACAGCGAGGACCAGGCCCGCATCGCCGGTTCGGAGACCCTGCGCCAGCCGTACCTGACCACCAGCATCGCCACCCTGGTACGCACCAGGGTGGTGTGGCTGTTGGTGCTGGCGATCGGGGCGGCACTGACCGTTCAGGTTCTCGACACCTTCGAATCCACGCTGGCCGAAGTGGTCACCCTGGCCCTGTTCGTTCCGCTGCTGATCGGAACCGGGGGTAACACCGGTAATCAGGCGGCCACCACGGTGACCCGGGCGCTGGCTCTGCAGGACGTCAC
Source organism: Mycobacterium sp. (assembly GCA_036782595.1). Classification (GTDB taxonomy): domain Bacteria; phylum Actinomycetota; class Actinomycetes; order Mycobacteriales; family Mycobacteriaceae; genus Mycobacterium. The sequence continues at coordinate 14,196 of DAIPYT010000035.1, forward strand.
GCCCAAAGACATCGCCAAGGTGCTGGGCCGGGAGTTTCGGGTGGGGTTGTGCCTGGGGTTGATACTGGGCGGCGTCGGCTTCGGCATCACCAGCGTGATCTTCGACCGGTCCATCGCAACGGTGATCGGCCTGACCCTTCTCAGCGTGTGCACCATGGCGGCGACCGTCGGTGGCGCAATGCCACTGCTGGCGAAGGCCGTTCGCGCCGATCCGGCTGTCTTCTCCAACCCCTTCATCACGACGTTCGTCGACGCGACCGGCCTGCTGATCTATTTCCTGATCGCCAAAGCCGTCCTGCACATCTGAAGCCACCGCGTGGCACGTGCGCCGCTCGCCGCGGCCAGCATGTCGGGGACGGCCGTGAACTTCACGCGTGGCCGCCCTTGCGCCTCGCCGCGGGCGATTTCAGCGGCGTCGATCGCCCGCCAGCCAGACCCGTCGACGATGTCGGGCTGCCGAGCTTGGATCAGTCGGTGCAGCTTCGACGGCGGCACCGAGGGGTCTGGCAGCCGTCCGGTGTTGAAGTCGTCGACCAGTGCGGCGACAGTCTGCATGGCGCAGGACTTGTTCGTACCGATGAATCCGGTGGGTCCGCGTTTGATCCATCCGGCGACGTAGGTGCCCAGGACCGGGGAGCCGGTCGCGGGGTCGACGACGCGGCCGGCATCGTTGGGCACCACGGCGGCGGTCTCGTCGAACGGCAGGTCCGGCACCGGGGTACCGCGATAGCCGATCGAGGTGAGCACCAGGCCGGCGCCTAGATGAACCGTCTCGTCGGTGTCGGTGCGACGGAACTCGACTCCGGAAACCCTTGTTTCACCCCTTGTGTCACCGACAATCCGGGTCGGAGTGAGCCGGTAGGCCAGCCGGATGCGCGGCCCCCGGGCCACCGACGCCGACGACGGAAGACGGGCCAGAACCTCCAGCTTCGACCGCGTCAGAGGATCGGTCACGGTTTCCAGGTCCCGGCGCACCGACTCGAGATCATCCGGGTCCAGCACAACCTCGGCGGCACCGGCCAGCCCGATCAGTTCCGGCAGCGTGAAGGCGGAATCCGCCGGTCCGCGCCGGGCGGCCACCACCACTTCCCGCACCGCCGAGCTCCGCAGCGCATGCAGCGCGGTATCGGAAACATCCGTCTTCGCAACGCTTTCCGGGTCGCTGGTGAGGATACGGGCGACGTCGAGGGCCACATTGCCGTTGCCGATGACCACCACTCGTGAATGATCGAGGTGCACCCGATGTTGGGCGAAGTCGGGATGTCCATTGATCCAGGCGACCAGCTCGGTGGCGGTGCCGGTGCCCGGCAACCCGATCCCGTCGATGTCGAGGCGGCGATCACCGGGGGCGCCGACGGCGTAGATCACCGCGTGGTGGTGATTCAGTAGTTCGGTATGCGAAACATGCCGCCCAACTTCGACATTGAGGTAGTAGGTGAAGCCCTGCGCGCCGCTTATCCGGTCGAACAACGCTGTGACGGATTTGGTGCTCTGATGATCCGGCGCAACCCCGGCCCGCACCAGCCCGTAGGGCGTCGGCAGCTTGTCGAACAGGTTGACCCGGACCCCGCTCTGGGTCAGCAGTTCATCGGCGGCGTACATCCCCGCCGGCCCGGAGCCGACAATCGCCACCGTCAGTCCCCGGCCTTGCACCTGTGGTGCCGGCAGCACGGGCGCGAGCTTGGAGGTCGGCGGGAGTTTTAACCCCGGCGGCCGCGGCGGGTAATGGTCGGCATTGATCGCGACGAACGGAATCTGCTCCGGAGTCAGTCGACTCTCGTGCCGAATCGCCCCGACCGGGCAGGCTGACACGCAGGCCCCGCAGTCCACGCAGGCATGCGGGTCGATGTAGAGCATCTCGGTGGTGGCGAAGCCCGGCTCGTCGGGACTGGGATGGATGCAGTTCACCGGGCAGGCGTACACGCAGGAGCCGTCGCTGCAGCAGGGCTGCGTGATGACGTGGGGCATTGAAGACGGTCAGAAGATGGTCAGGCGGCGGGGACCAGATGGCGGCGCTGTGGCTCGCTGCGGAACCGGCTGGGCGCGCCGTCGATCTTGCACAGCTTCCAGAACAGTTTCGCCAGCGGATTCATCATGCCGGTGTCATAGCAGAGCATCCGGACATCACCGAACATGTCCTGCAACCACTTCCGTGACGCCGGCGATCCGAAGAACAGCTCTTTGCGGATCTCCATCGGGATGTCGTACTCGCGGAAGAAGCTGCGCGGCGGAACCAGGATGGCCTGGCACAGGATTCGCATGATCAACGGCACGTTGATCGACAGCAGCAGTCGCTGACGGCGGTTGAGGTGTGGCAGCCGCTTGCGGAGGTACTCATGGGCGAAAGAGATGTGGCGGGCCTCCTCGGCCACATGGATGGCCATCACCTTCTCCATGATCGGGTGCAACTCTTTGCCTTCGCGGAGCACCTGCTTCTGGGTGTGGTCGATGGGCTCCTCACCGGCGAGCACCCCGAAGAAGAACGGGATCGGCAGCGGTCCGGGCACCAGCGGGATCAGCGGGGAGACCCAGCGCAACAACCGCGGCATACCGGGCACGTCGACGCCGATGCGGTTGACCATCTCCTGGAACATCAGGGTGTGGTTGCCCTCTTCGATCGCCTCGTGAGTGCAGTAGCGGTATTCGGGAGAACCGTTGGGCACCCAGAACGCGTAGTTCATCAGGCCGCGGATCAGGATCGACTCGAACTGCAGACCCACCTTGGCGATGTTGGCCTGCCGCCACTGGCCGATGGCGATCCGCTTTTCCACGGTTTGCGCCTGGTACCAGGGATGGCCGCCCAACGGGTCGCTCGCGGGCAGGATCCACCTCTGGTCCTCGGCCGTCACCACGAACTCCGGCGAATCCCAGTCGATATCGGTGTACGGATTGAAATTCCGCCGGACCGAACCCTCCGACAATGTCGTCAGCATGTCGACGTAGGCGGTGTCGTCACCCACCTCCATGTTGCGGCGCCAGCGTCTGACCATCTTGGTCCTCGCCATCACAAGCCTCCCGCGTGCTTTACATAGGGGTGGTTTTTGTACAGTCGATAGCCAAAACGGTACCGCAGGTACCGCATACTGTCCATAGGTTTGCGGGCCGCCGAGCGGACCGATTTTTGGTAGCGGCCACCTGCTCCCTACGCTGATGGCATGGCTGATCCTGCCCAGCTCACGATTCCCGCTGATCTCAAGCCCGCCGACGGACGCTTCGGTTGCGGACCGTCCAAGGTGCGACCGGAGCAGTTGACGGCGCTGACCACGTCTGCCGCCGCGCTGTTCGGCACCTCCCACCGGCAGGCACCGGTGAAGAACCTGGTCGGCCGGGTGCGCGACGGACTGCGGGAACTGTTCTCCGCGCCCGACGGTTACGAGGTCATCCTGGGCAACGGCGGCGCGACGGCCTTCTGGGACGCCGCGGCCTTCGGCCTCATCGACACCAAGTCGCTGCACCTGACCTACGGCGAGTTCAGTTCCAAGTTCGCCTCCGCGGTGGCCGCCAACCCTTTCGTCGGCGACCCGATTGTCATCAAGGCGGACGCGGGCAGTGCGCCGGAGCCGACGTCGGACCCGAGCGTCGACGCGATCGCGTGGGCGCATAACGAGACCTCCACCGGGGTGGCGGTTCCCGTGCGTCGGCCGGAGGGGTCCGGTGAGGCGCTGGTGCTGATCGACGCGACCTCCGGCGCCGGCGGCCTGCCCGTCGACATCACCGATGTCGACGCCTACTACTTCGCGCCGCAGAAGAACTTCGCCAGCGACGGCGGCCTGTGGCTGGCGGTCATGTCGCCGGCGGCCCTGGCGCGGGTGGAGCAGATCGCCGCCTCCGGCCGCTGGGTGCCGGAGTTCCTGTCGCTGCCGATCGCGGTGGATAACAGCCTCAAGAACCAGACCTACAACACCCCGGCCATCGGCACGTTGGTTCTGCTTGCCGAGCAGATCGACTGGATGCTGGGCAACGGCGGCCTGGATTGGGCGGTCAAGCGCACCGCCGACTCCTCCTCGCGGCTCTACGGCTGGGCCGAGGCCTCCCCCTATGCCACCCCGTTCGTCACCGACCCGGCACTGCGCTCACAGGTGGTCGGCACCGTCGACTTCACTGACGCCGTGGATGCCGGCGCCGTCGCCAAGGTGCTGCGTGCCAACGGCATCGTCGATACCGAGCCGTACCGCAAGCTGGGCCGCAACCAGCTTCGGGTGGCCATGTTCCCGGCTGTCGACCCCGACGATGTGAGCGCTTTGACCCGTTGCGTGGACTGGGTCGTAGAAAATCTCTGAGCGCACCTCTAACCTCATCTGTAACACGGGCGTGTCCGATCCGTTATGTCAGGGCACGCCGCGTTATGGTCCGGTTCGAAGGAGGTCGACATGCGGGAACTCACGCTCATAGGACTCGATGTAGGTGGCAACCACATCATCTGTGAGGGTGGTAACCCCGCCGACAAATTCCTCGTTCGCCTGGACGACCGGCTGCGCGCCGCGGTGCGCGGCGATGCCGCACGACCCGGACAGGTTTCCCGAGACAGCGAGGTCAAAGCCGTGTTGCGTCCCAAGGACATTCAGTCGCGCATCCGGGCGGGGGCTTCTGTGCAGGAACTCGCGCAGAGTTCCGGTATGGACGTCTCCAAGATCGAGCGGTTCGCTCACCCGGTGGTGCTGGAGCGTCAGCGCGCCGCCGAACTGGCCACCGCCGCCCACCCCGTCCTCGCCGAGGGACCGACGGTGGAAACCCTGCTGGAGACCGTCACCGGGGCGCTGGCCAACCGGGGTTTGAGCGCCAAGGACACCGACTGGGATGCCTGGCGCAACGAGGACGGCCGCTGGACAGTCCGCATGGGCTGGCAAGCCGGCCTCTCGGAGAACTTCGCACACTTCCGGTTCACCCCCGGCGCACACGGCGGAACCGTCACCGCTATCGATGAGGAAGCCAGCGCGCTCATCGATCCGGAATTCGAGCGTCCGCTGCGCCCGGTCGCCCCGATCGCGCAGCTGGAATTCGACGTGCCCGCCGCCCCAACGCAGGAGGCGGCGCCCGTTGCCGTGCCGCCCGCTCTGGCCGGGCCCGCGGCACAATCCGCAGCCCCCGAGCCGTCTGCGCCCAAGCCGGTTCCGGCGACGGGCAAGCGTGCCGGCCGCAAGCCCACGATTCCGGCTTGGGAGGACGTCCTTCTGGGCGTGCGCTCCAGCGGCGACCGCTAGCCCAACACCAACGCCAGCGTCGCTGTCCAGCCGATAGCCACGCCCACCGCGGCGCCCAGGACGAACCATCGGCGGACCGGCATCTTGCGCCAGTCCCATAACGTGGGCGCCAGACCGCCGACGGCAACCAGGTTCAGCCCCACCGAGACCACCGGGTTGACCCGCGTCATTCCCATGCTCAGCACGACGATCGCCGCGGCCACGACCGCCGCCACGAAAGCCGCGACCGTCAGACCGGTTCCCCAGGGCGTCGATTCATCGGACACGGCGTTCAGGCTAGCGCTGCGCCCCGGTGCCGCGCCGGAACCGTTCGTAGAACGCCAGTGCGGCGGCGGTGGCGACATTGAGCGAGTCGGTGCCCCGCGACATCGGGATCCGCACCCTGGTATCGGCGGCTCGCATCACCGTCTCGGTCAGACCAGGACCTTCCGCGCCGACCAGCACCGCCACCTTGTCGCCCTCCATGCCCTGCACCACCTCGGCCAGAGCAGGAACATTCGGGTCGGGGGTCATCGCCAACATACGAAAATCGTTGCAGCGCAGAACTTCTAGATCTTGCGGCCAGTGTCCGGCTTTCGCGAACGGCACCAGCAGGGCATGCCCCATCGAAACCCGCACCGCCCGCCGGTACAGCGGGTCGGCGCAGCCCGCCCCGAAAATCACGGCGTCCACCCCCAACCCCGCGGCGTTACGGAAGATCGAACCGAGGTTCTCGTGGTCGTTGACCCCCTCGAGCACCGCGACAGTCCGGGCCTCGGCCACAACCTCGTCGAGGCTGAGTTCGGGCGGACGGCGGGCGGCGGCGAGTACCCCTCGGTTGAGGTGGAAGCCCACGACGTCGGCCATCACCTCAGCCGAGGCCCGGTAGAACGGAATGTCGACGCCGCGTAGATCCTCCGCAAGTTCGGCCAGTCGCCGGTCGGTGCCCAGGAGGGCATGCGGGCTGAACCTCGAGGCGAGCATGCGTTGCACCACCAGCACACCCTCGGCGATCACCAGGCCCTTACCGGTGGGGAGGTCGGGTCGCCGATCCACACTGTTGAGATCGCGGAAGTCGTCGACTCGATCATCACCGGGGTCGGTGATGTCGATGACGTTCGCCTGCATGGGCGATAACGTACGCGCCGGTCGGTCGGTTACGGTGATCACGATGACCCCGCATGACTCACCGGCCGAGCGGCGCCCCCCGGAATTGCCGGCTGCGCTGCTCGATCCCCGTCCGGTGATCGCCGCCGGGGCCCTGCTGTGGGCGCTGGCTGCTATTGCGTCATTCACTGTTCCCGCCCTGGAGAGCTGGCGACCGGTGACGGTCGCCGGCCTCGGGGTGGGCGTGTTCGGGCTCTCGCTGTTCCTGTGGCAGCGCGCTGCCGCACGGCGAGGATCGCGGGGGGCACAGACCGGGCTCGATCCGAGCCGGCACTAGAGAAGGAGAACCATGGCTGCGCCGATTCTGAAGGCGGAAATCGAGATCAACGCACCGGTCAGCAAGGTGTGGAGCCTGGTCTCCGACCCCAGCCGGATGCCGCAGTGGAGTCCGCAGTGCCGAATCATGAAGGCGCTCGGCCCGATTCGGCCCGGCACCCGCACCGTCAACCTGAACCGTCGTGGCCTGCTGTTCTGGCCGACCACCTCGGTGATCACCGAAGTGGTTCCGGAGCGCAAATTCGCCTTCCGGATTCCGCTCAACACCACCGTGTGGAGCTACGAACTGGAACCCACCGCCACCGGCACCCGACTGGTGGAGACTCGGCACGCCGAGCACGGGGTGACGGCAGTATCGGCCGCAGTGACCAAAGCGGCGCTGGGTGGCATAGACAGCTTCGAGAAGGAACTCCTCGAGGGGATGACCCTCTCGCTGGGGCGGATCAAGGCCGCCGCCGAGGGCCGCTAGCTTTCCGGCGCCCCGGAATCCGGCTCGGATTCAAGCTCGGCCGCGGGGGCGGCCTCAGAAGATACCTCGATCCGACGATCCACCTCGACGACATCGAGCACACCGTCGTCGTAGGGCTCGTAGGCCGGTGACCCGAAACCCTTCGGCGCGGGAGTGTCGGAGTGCGCGCCGCAGCCGTAGAACATATCCACGACCCGGCCGTCGGCGGACAGTTCGTTACAGCAGACACCGAACATCACACCGAGCGCGCCGGCCAACGGCACCATGAAACCGCAGTCGCGGCAAACCCTCTTGGTTGCCCGTGCCATCGCCGAGTCCGGCCCGTGGTCACCGTCATGCCACCGCTGTGCGGCGTCGTCGCGTCCCGGCGCACTGAGCACGCGACGCCGACCGAAACCGACCTCAACCGCGGTGTCGTCGATCAACGGGTCCCCGGTGGCCAGGAATCCCGGCACCAAGCGCGGATCGTCGGGCAGCGGAGCCAGCAGATCTCCCGGACCGAGATCGCCCGGCTTGACCCGCTGTTCCCACGGCAGCCACGGCGGGGCCAACAACGCGGTGGGGCCTGGCACCAGCACGACCTCACTGATGGTGGCGTGCTCGGCTCCCGGGACTGCGGCCACCACGACGGCCCACTGCCATCCCTGGTAGCCCGGCATGACGGCCAGGAACCGGTGGGTTGCCGACGCCTCATCTTCGATGGCGACGCCGAGGTACTCGCCGACCGTCTCGCCGCTGAACTCGATGATCGCCCGGCGGGCAAGGTCGGCCGCGGCGTCGAGCAGGGCAGCGACGTCGGCCGGCGGCGCGGCCCCGAGTTCGGCGGTGTCGATCAGGCTGTCCATCACTGCAATCTTGCCTCACCGGGTAGCCGCGCGACCACACCGGTCGGGTCCGCACCTCCGCCGCCGCGATGGGGGAGAATCGACAGCGTGTCTGGACGGCGTGGATACCCCGGACCGGGTTCGACGCCCGGACCGCTACGCCATGGCCGCCCGCATCCCGGTATGGCCAATTACCCCAGTGACGAACCGGGCTTCCGCCCGGGCGATCCCGACGCCGATCGCGCCAACCGCTACCTGCCCCCGCTTGGGGATCGGCGGGCTGCCTATCACTATTCCGACACCGATGACGCTCCGTCAGCCGAAGCCGACGAGCGGGCCGGAGTCACTCGGGCCGCGGCGGAAATGGGATCCCGGATGTACTCGATGGTGCACCGGGCCGCGACCGCCGACGGGGCCGACAAGTCGGGATTGACGGCGCTGACCTGGCCCGTCGTCGCCAACTTCGCGGTGGACTCGGCAATGGCGGTCGCGTTGGCCAATACGTTGTTCTTCGCCGCGGCGACCGGGGAGAGCAAGGGCAAGGTGGCGCTGTACCTGCTCATCACCATCGCGCCGTTCGCGGTGATCGCACCGTTGATCGGCCCCGCGCTGGACCGGGTCCAGCAGGGCCGGCGGGCCGCACTGGCGATGTCGTTTCTCCTGCGCACCGTGCTGGCGGTGGTGCTGATCATGAACTACGACCCCGTCACCGGCAGCTACCCGTCCTGGGTGCTCTACCCCTGCGCGCTGGGCATGATGGTGCTCTCGAAGTCCTTCTCGGTTCTGCGCAGTGCGGTCACCCCGCGGGTGATGCCGCCCAGCATCGACTTGGTCCGGGTCAACTCACGGCTGACGATGTTCGGCCTGATCGGCGGCACCGTGGTGGGCGGGGGTATCGCCGCCGCAATGGAGTATGTGTTCTCGACGCTGCTGAACCTCCCGGGCGCGCTGTTCGTGGTCGTCTTCGTCACACTGGCGGGGGCGTCGCTGACGATGCGGATCCCCAAGTGGGTGGAAGTCACCGAAGGTGAAGTCCCGGCAACGCTGACCTACCACGGCCACGGCGGGGAATGGGACTGGCTCGACGACCACCCGACCGAGGTCATCAGCCGAGCCGGGCCGCGGCGACAACCATTGGGCCGCAACACCATCACCGCGCTCTGGGGGAATTGCACCATCAAGGCGATGGTCGGCTTCCTGTTCCTCTATCCGGCTTTCGTCGCCAAATCTCACGACGCCAGCGGCTGGGTCCAGTTGGGGATCCTCGGGACGATCGGGGCC
>DAIPYT010000035.1:23402-24483 GCA_036782595.1 Mycobacterium sp.
CATCGGCAATTTCGGTGGGAATTTCGCCGCCGCCCGGTTGCAGTTGGGCCGGCCTGCTGTTCTGGTGGTTCGCGCCGCCAGTGCAGTCACGGTGATGGCGGTGATCACTGCCGTGACGGGCACCCTCCTGGTCGCGGCGCTGGCCACCTTCGTCACGTCCGGGGCAAGTGCCGTCGCCAAGGCATCGCTGGACGCTTCATTGCAGGATGACCTACCGGAGGAATCCCGCGCGTCGGCATTCGGTCGGTCCGAATCGGTGCTACAGCTTGCATGGGTACTCGGCGGGGCGATGGGAGTGTTGGTGTACACCGAACTATGGGTGGGCTTCACGGCCATTGCCGCCCTGCTCATCCTTCCGCTGGCGCAGACCGTGGTGAGCTACCACGGCGCCTCGCTGATCCCGGGCTTCGGCGGGAACCGGCCGGTGGTGGCCGAACCGGAGGGCACCGCGGCGGTCGCGCACCGGTGAAACGACATCTCGCGTGGATCATTGCGGCGCTGGTCGTGCTGACCGCCGCCGCGGCGGGTGTGGGAGCGTGGCGGTTGACCCGCGGCCACGGATCGACGCTGCCGCAGGTCAGCGCCTACTCCCGCGGGACGACCGTTCGCGTCGACCCGTACCTCTACTGCAATGTGCTGGACCTCAACGACTGCGTCAAAAGCGGTGCGCAGGGAGAACTATCGGTCAACGCGCGATACCCGGTCCAGCTCTCGCTGCCTACTGCGATCAGTCGTGCACCATGGCGCCTGCTGCGGGTTTACGAAGACGAGCGTGACACCACCACCACCGCCTACCGGCCGGGCAAGCAGTTGGCTGTCACCGTTCCCACCGTCGACCCGCAGCGCGGCAAGCTGACCGGCGTGGTTGTGCAGCTGCTGACGCTGGTGCAGGACCAGAACGGCGAGCTGTTCGACCTCCCGCATGCCGAGTGGTCGGTGCGGATGGCGTGGGAGTGACTGCGGGGGGCTGACTGCGGGGGACTGACTTAAGCGTCAAGCTCCCGAGCGACGGCCTTCACGACCTCGGAGACCCGGCGGGCCACCTTCTTGTCGGGGTAGCGGCCGCGGCGCAGCTCGGGCT
>DAIPYT010000036.1:0-23740 GCA_036782595.1 Mycobacterium sp.
GGAGGCGGCGGACGATATCGGGGATCACGGGGGATGACCTGCGGAGGCTCGCGGGAAAAATGCGGCGGAGGCGCAGCCCCCGGGGGAATTCGAGGGGGAATTCGAGGCGGAATCCGAGGCGGAATTCGAGGCGGAACGCGCGGGGAAACTCGCGGAGGCATTCGCGGCGGCGTCCGAGGCGGCAGCGGCGGCAGCGGCGGCAGCGGCGGCCGAATCCGCGGGATCTGCTCCGTTGGCGCGTCCACCGCTGGGATCCGCTCCGTCGGGGCGTCCGCCGAGGGCGGACGGTACTCGTTCACCCGGTCAACCTAGCCACGCCAGGCGGCCGGACAACAGCACGTAGCCGACGAAAGCGACGGTGTCGATGATGCCGTGGGCGATCACCAGCGGCCACAATCGGCCGGTCCGGCACCACGCGTAGCCGAACACCACACCCATGATGAGGTTGCCCACCCCCGCCCCGATGCCCTGGTAGAGGTGGTAGATGCCGCGCAGCACACTGGAGGCGAGCACCGCCCGTCGCTCACTGAAACCCAATTGCCGTAGCCGGGTGATCAGATAGCCCACCACCACGACCTCTTCGGCGAAACCGTTGGCGAAGGCCGCCAGGACAAGCACTGGTATCCGCCACCACGAGTTGTGCAGACCCGAGGGCTCCACCACGGCGTTGAGTCCGAGGTGGCGCGCCGCCACATACAACAGCAGCCCGGGGATCCCGATCAACGCCGCCAACCCCAAGCCCGGCAGGCCGTCGGACCGCCACCGAATCCGGCCCAGGCCGATGTCGGCCGGCCGGATTCCGCTGCGCCACAACAGGTACAGGGCCAGTCCGCCCCACGCCACCAGTTGCGACACCGAAACCAGGTTCAGCCCGAGGTTGACCAGGTCGTAGCGGGACTGATTCGGATTGAGTCGCACCCGGTAGCCACCCAGCCCGGACAGCAACGCGTCTGCCAGTTGGAGAACCGCGACCAGGGCGCTGACGCCGAATGTGACCGCCAGCATCACCCCGATCTCGATACGAATGGCGCGACGGTCGATCACCTGAGCAACGGTAGCGGCCCGAACGCGCTGCCCCGAACCGTTAGGGTTGGTGTGTGGGTCGCATCGCCTACCTCGGACCCGAGGGGACATTCAGCGAAGCGGCGCTGTTGAGGATGGCCGCCGAGGGAATGGTCCCGGGCGGGGGCGAGTCCGAAGCGCTCCCTACCGAGAGCACTCCGGCAGCCCTCGAGGCCGTCCGGGCCGGCGCCGCGGACTTCGCCTGCGTTCCGATCGAGAACTCGATCGAAGGTAGCGTCCTGCCCACCTTGGACAGCCTCGCGGCCGGTTCGCCGCTGCAGATCTTCGCCGAGCTGACCCTTGATGTGGCGTTCAGCATCGTCATCCGGCCCGGCACCCAGGCCGGGCAGGTCCACACGGTGGCGGCGTTCCCCGTCGCGGCCGCGCAGGTGCGACACTGGCTGGCCGCGCACCTGCCCGGTGCCGAGGTGGTTCTGGCGAGCTCCAATGCCGCCGCCGCCCTCGACGTCGTCGATGGCCGCGCCGACGCCGGGGTGAGCACGGCCCTGGCCGCGCAACGCTATGGATTGGCCACCCTTGCCGACGGCGTCGTCGACGAAGCCAACGCGCGGACCCGTTTCGTCCTGGTCGGCCAACCGGGGCCACCGCCCCCGCGCACCGGCGCCGACCGGACGTCGGTGGTGTTGCGGATCGACAATTCCCCCGGCGCACTGGTGGCGGCGATGAGTGAGTTCGGCATCCGGGATATCGACCTGACCCGTATCGAATCCCGGCCCACCCGAACCGAACTCGGCACCTACATGTTCTTCCTGGACTGCGTTGGTCACATCGACGACAGCGCGGTGGCCGAGGCGCTGAAGGCGTTGCACCGGCGCTGCGCCGGCGTGCGGTATCTGGGTTCCTGGCCGACCGGCGCGGCGGTGGGCGCCGCTCCGCCGCAACTCGACGAGACCGAAGAGTGGCTGGGCCGGTTGCGACGAGGTGGATCGTGAGCGGCCGGCTGATACTGGTCCGGCACGGGCAGTCCCAGGGCAATGTCGAACGCCGGTTGGACACCAGACCGCCGGGCGCGGAACTCACCGAACTCGGGGTTCGTCAGGGCCGGGAGTTCGCTCGCGCGCGGACCCACCCGACCGGGCTGCTGCTGCATTCGACGGCGCGCCGGGCAGCTCAGACGGCCTCCGCGATCGGCGCCGAACTGGCCGAGGTGGTGCCGCGTGAAGTCGACGGTATCCACGAGGTGCAGGCCGGTGATCTGGAGAACCGGAACGACGACGAGGCGATCGCCGAGTTCAACGCCGTCTACCAACGCTGGCACGAAGGCGATCTGGACGTCCCGATGCCCGGTGGTGAAAGTGGCCGCGCCGTGTTGAACCGCTACCTGCCGGTTCTCACCGACCTTCGGCTGCGCTACCTCGACGATCACGACTGGCAATCCGACATCGTCGTCATCAGCCACGGGGCGGCGATCCGGTTGGCTGCCGCCACACTGGCCGGGGTGGAGGCCAGCTTCGTGCTCGAACATCATCTGGCCAACACCGAGGCGGTGACATTGGCCCCGATCACCGACGGACGTTGGAGTTGCGTGCAATGGGGCTCGCGCAACCCGCCGTTCTATCCCGAACCGGATGTGCACCCGGTGGAGGAGGCGTTGCAGGCCGCCGACCCGATGGGCTGAGGGTCAGACGGCTACCCGGTAGCCGCCGCGCTCGCCGCACTCAATCCCCATGACCTCGATCGTCTGACCTCGATCGTCGCATCGCGGCGAAGAACCTGCGATAGGCTCGCTCGCACACGATGAGCTCATCTGAAATTGCCCGGCAGGTCTGCAGGCATTGCGGCACAACGGTTCCGGCGGCCGATTTCTGCGGCTATTGCGGAGCCGACTTCAACCAGCCGGCCCAAGGTCTCCGTTCGCTGCTGCGGCCGGCGGTGTTCGCCGCGGCCCCCACCGAACGTGTTTTGCTGCCGATGGTCACCAGCACGTTGTTCCCGCAGTTACCGCGGACCAATCGCAACCCGTTCCGAATCGGCATGGCGGTAATGCTCACCGGTGTGGTCGTGCTGTCGGTACTGAGGTGGCACGGCCCACTCGTCTCCCTTGTCGCACTGGGCGTTCCGGCTTTGTTCATGCTCTACCTGTGGCAGGCGGACATCCTGCGCGACATACCAATTCGGGCGTTCGCAGTCGCAGCCACGACCGGAGGCGCACTGGGGGTCGGCTGGGTGTCGTTCACCGGCAGCCTGATTGCCCGCTCCCACGGCATATCGACGGCGGCGGGATTCGTATTGCAGGCGCTGATCGGCGTCGGACTGCTCATCTCGCTCGGCGGCGCGATCCTGATGGTGGTGCCCGCCGTCGTGGTCCGACTGCTGATCGGAATTCCCACCCGGGAGGCTCTGGACGGCTTCGCCATCGGCGCACTCGGTGCGTTGTCCTTCACCGCGGCCGCGACCACCACCCGGTTGGCTCCGCAGTTCGTCACCGGGCTCATCGGCAGAATCCCGCCGCTTCGGCTGTTGATCGAAGCGGTGCTCTACGGCGTCACAGTCCCGCTGACCGCGGCGGCCGCCGGTGGTTTGATCGGCATCGTCCTGTGGTTCAGGCCGGGTAAGCGCGCCGCGGATCATCCCACTGCGGTGCGGCTCGTCCTGGTGATGTTCACCCTCCTGGTGGTCGTGATCTACACCGCGATCTGGGTGATCGACGCGTCTCGATTGCCGAAGTGGCCGCAACTGGTCCTGCACATCGTGATCACCGTGGGGGCGCTGCTGTCGGCCCGGTTCTGCCTGCAGCTCGCGCTGCTGCACGAAAAGCCCGATCAGTTCACCAGCCAGCCGCTGCTCTGCCTGCACTGTGACCGCGTGATCCCGGACATGCCGTTCTGCCCGGCCTGCGGCGCCGCCGCCCGGGCGTCGTCGCGGTCCTCGCGGCGTCGTCGGCGAGAGTATCCGCCGGTGAAAGTATGATTTCGCGGAAGTCCTACAGGGAGCACCATGAAGACGCGCATCGCGGTTCTGCTCGCCTTGGCTGCCGCGGCGATCATCGGCGACGGCGCCGCGGTATCGTCGCCTTCCCGCAGTGAGCGCATCGACGGTCCGTACGCGGCGCTACTGGCCAGCTCCACCGATCTCGGCCCGGCCCGCAGCGGTCATGCGCAACTCACCGCCGCGCTGCATGTGTCGCAGCGACCCGACCGCCTGATCGGCTGGTCGACCGACCATGGGTTGTCGGTGCGTTGGCGCGACGGCGATGCCTGGGCCGTGGTCGAGGGTGCACCGGCATCGCTGGCGGCGGCCTTCGAGGTCGACATTCACGACTACCGAGGCCGCCGGGGCCAAGTGTTCTACGCCGCGCCGCAGCAGCCGGCTGTGCCCGCCCGGGTCCAGCCGGATGTTGCCGCAGTGGGACGAATCCTCGGCTATACCCCGCACCGGGAGGCCCGGCCGCCGTTGCCGGCCGAGGTGCCCTACCAGGGACTCACCCCCAGCGCCGTGCTGCGCACCTATAACGTCGGCCCGCTTCATGATGCCGGGTTCACCGGCAAGGGCGAGACGGTGGTGGTGTTCGCCTTCGACGGGTTCGACCAGGCGGACCTTGACACCTTCTCGTCGATGTTCGACCTGCCGGCCTTCACGCCGGAGGTCGTCGGGGGCATTCCGTCGAGGCGAAGCGGCGAAGCCACGATGGATCTCGAGGTGGCCCATGCGCTAGCTCCCGCCGCGAAAAAGGTTCTGGTCAACGCCCGTCCGACCGTGGAAGGCGACGGGGCTTTCCAGAAGATCGCCGAGATGATGGAGGACACCGACCGCCGCTATCCGGGTGCGGTGTGGAGTTTTTCGATCGGGTGGGGCTGCGACAAGCTGATCACCGCGGCCGATCTGGTACCCGTGCGGGCGGCGTTGTCCAAAGCGCAGGCCAACGGAACCACGGCGTTCGATGCCAGCGGCGATCTCGCCGGCCTGGAGTGCAAGGGCGGTGACGAATGGTCCTCTCCGCCGCACGAAGACAACGCCGGACTGGACGCGGTGGCGTCGATACCTGAGATGACCAATGTCGGCGGCACCACGCTGTCCACTGACGATTCCGGTCGCTGGCTGGCCGAACAGGCTTGGTTCGACGCCCCGCTTTCACACGGCACCGCCGGTGGTGTGTCCTCCCTCTATCGTCGACCTGCCTGGCAGAACTCGATGCCCTTCAGTCCCGGAACCAAACAGCGTCTGACGCCCGACATCTCAGCGGTCGCGGACCCGTTCACCGGTCTGATGATCGTGTTCGGCCAGAAAACTCTCGTCGGCGGCGGTACCTCCCAGGCCGCACCGCTGTGGGCGGGAATCGCCGCGGTCATGAACCAGTACCTCAACCAGAATGGTGGCCGGGATCTCGGCAACCTCAACCCGCTGCTGTACCGGGTGGCTGGCGGGTCCAGGTTGCCGGCCTTCCGAGACATCGTCCTCGGCGGCAACGCGGTGGCCAACGCGGGACCCGGCTATGACTTGGTGACCGGACTGGGCACACCCGATGTCGACAACCTGGTTCGCAATATCCTGGTTCTGCAGAAGTTGCGGCCGTGAGCGGCATTTCGGCCGGGGTGGCGGTCCACGAGTGCGTCCGGTGCAAGGTTGACGTTCCCTCGGGGAACTTCTGCGGCCGCTGCGGCTGCCAGGGCGGGCACCTCCGGTTGGTGCGTCCGAAGACATTCGGTGCGGCACCCAACGAGAATGTGTTGCTTCCCCACCTGGCCAGTTCGTTGTTCCCGCAACTGCCGGACAGGTCTCGAACCCCATTCCGGGTGGCGCTGATCGTCGCCGCCGCGGGGCTTGTGCTGGCGGCGATTCTGCGGCTGCCTGCCCTCGGTATCGCCATTTCCGCGCTCGGGCTGCCACTTCTGTTCGTCCTGTATCTGCGGGCGTCCGCGGTCGACCGGGACATCCCGCGTACCTCGCTGGTGCTCGCCGCTGTCCTGGGCGCGCTGTTGGGCGCTGCCTGGGCGCTGGCGAGCGGCCAGTTCGTGGCCCGCTCCTACGGCGTCCCGATGGCACTTAGTCTGGCCCTGCATCAATTGTTCAGCGAGGGTTTCCTCATCTCGGCTGCCGGAATGGTGCTGATGGTTCTGCCAACGGTGGCACTGCGGATTTTCCGGCCGGGATCCCGGGATTCCTTGGACGGCTTCGTGATCGGGGCGCTGGCGGCCCTGAGTTTCAGCGCCGTGGCGACACTGATCCGGCTCGCCCCGCAAGTCAGATCAGGTCTGATCGCCCATGCCCGGCCGGTCGCGGGCTTGGTGGTCGAGGTCCTGCTCGGCGGGGTAGCCGTGCCGATCACCGCGGCTGCAGCCGGCGGGATGGTTGGTACCGCGCTGTGGTTCAAGCAGCGGCAGGGCGTCTCGGAACACCATGGCCGCGTGCAGATCGCACTTGCCCTGCTGGCACTGGCGGCGCTGCTGATCCACGTCGGCACCGGGGTCATCGACATCATCGGGTTGCCCCAGCTGATGATGCTGGTCGCCCACCTCACCGCGACGTTGGTGGTCCTTCTCATACTCCGGGTGACCGTCCAGTTAGCACTGCTCCACGGAATGCAGGACCCCATCCGGGAGGACCAGCCGCTGTTGTGTCCGTTCTGCGAGATGGTGGTGCCTGACATGGCGTTCTGCTCATCGTGCGGGGCGGCCACCCGGGCTGCCTCGCAGGAATCCCGCCGGGAACGCCGGGCCGGGTGCCGCCTACAGGCGGCCGGTCCGGACCAGACCGGGACGACGGAGCAGATCTATCCGGCCTACGCGCTACCGGCCCGAAGCTATGTGGCACCCAGTCCGAGACGGCCCCGATTCGGCTGGCTGTTGAGCCGGTGGGGAGTCGTCATCACGGCCGCAGCGTTGGTACTCGGCGCCGCTGCGTTGGTGCTGACGCCGAAGATCGCCCTGTTCATCTGCCCGCCGGAATGCGGGAGACCCCCGACCGGTATTCCGGTCATGGCACTGCCGCGGTTTACCGCCCCCGACGGCAGTTTCTCAGTCGGCTATCCCGCCCCGGGCGGCTACTACACCGTCGACACCACGAAATCCGGCGTGACCGCGACCTTGACCGCCGGCAGCGGCGGGGTGTTGCAGTTGTTCTCCGAACCTGCCAACGGCCGATCTGCCAAAGACATCGGCTCGGCGATCCTGAGGCGGACCTACCCCGACTCCACGCTGTCCTACGAGATTCCCAACGCGATGGTCGGATATCAACCGGGGTATGGGGTGCTCGCCGACGACTGGCCGCAGGGTGCCACGGCACGCTACTCCCGGTTGCGGATCCTGATCATGACGGCGGTCAAAAACGATGTGGCACTGGTCGCCTTCGCCACCGGCCCGTTCCGCGCCTTCGGGCCCGACTTCGGCCCCGGACCCCCGTCCGGAGCGAATCTCGAGATTGCTCAGGATATGGGCAAGTACGTCAACAGTTTCCGTTGGAAGGGCGATCCCGAACGGTAGGCGGCTCAGCCCCACCCCAATTCATGTAGCCGCTTGTCGTCGATGCCGAAATGGTGGGCCAGTTCGTGGACCACGGTGATGGCGACCTCTTCGACCAACTCGTCCTCGGTCTCGCAGAATTCGAGCAGGCTCTCCCGGAAAATTGTCACCGTGTCCGGCAGCGCGCCGCCGTAGCTGGAGTCCCGTTCGGTCAACGCGATACCCTCGTAGAGCCCGAGCAACTCGGGGTCCTCGGGATGGCGGTCGGCCACCAGCACCACCACGTTGTCCATGGCCGCGGCAAGACCGGCAGGAATCAGATCCAGAGCCTCGGACACCAGGTCCTCGAAGCGCTCCGGGTCCATCCGGACACCCATCAGGGGGGCGGGCTGTTCCCCGGCAGTGGCATGTTCAGCCGCTCCTCGGGGATGGCCGGGGGCGGTACCGGAGGTTGGCCGTTGATCAGCAGCGGACCCTTGGCGCTGTTGATCAGCGTCGCCCAGCCGCCATTGCCCAGGGTCGCGCCGATGTTGCAGGAAACCTGTCGGCTACCCGCCGACCAACTCGGCAGCGACACGGTGCTGTAGATGAGCGTCAGCGTGGTGTCGCGCAACTTCACCGGCGCCAGGTAGGCGTCGGCCATTGCGTTGCACACCTCTTTGATGAAGGCGTCCTGGTCGGCGTCGGACGGTAGAGCACCGGGGAACTTCTCCGCCAGATTGACGGTGCCGACGACCTCCATGGCATGGGGAGCCGAGCAGTCCACGGCGGCATCGTTGGGCTGGTTGGTCGGCAGGTCGATGCCCAGGCAGGTCCCGGGCGGCCATACCTTGGACTGGTCCTGTTCGGCCACCCTGCCCCTGAACACCAACTGCTGGTTGGCCGGGCCCTTGAGTTGCAGGCCGCACAGCATCCGCCGCTCATCGGAGTTTTTCCAGGCCTTGTCGCCCGCCCAGAGCAGGCTGATGCTGAACCGGCTGTTCGGGTCGTACTTGGCACCGAGATACCGCTCGGTCGCCGGCTCGCACTGCTCGAGGGTGATCTGCTGGATGCGTGCCGGGGAGGGCGGATCGGCGTTCGGCCCGTACTCCGAACCCGGGTAGGTCCGCATGTCGATCGCCTGGGACACCTCGAAGCGATGGTCGTCCTTGCAGTCGACGATCACCGCGGAGTCCAAGCCGTTGTCCGGCCAGTTCAGGCAGTATCCGGTCTTGGCTTCGGCGAACGTAGAGGTCACCGCCGGCGCCAACTGCTCGCCGGGCACGACCGCGCTCAGCGGGCCCTTGTCCCGCAGGGGCAGGGCGATCACCGACCCGGCGATCAACAGACCGCCCAGCGCGGTGAGCAGCAGCGCGCGGCGGGTGGATTTGGGCGCGGCGGCCCGGGGGCCCTCGGCGTCCGGGGCTTCGGCTTCCTCGGATAACTGCAACATCGCGCTCCATTGTGGCAGGCCCGCCGAGTGGCCTGACAAGGGACAGCCCGGGACTGTTACGGGGTTGTGCTGTGCCGCCCCGCTTAGGTCCGGGCCTGCACCGACAGTAGGGTGCAGGACGTGATCGACCTGAAAGTGGTGCGCGAGGACCCTGAAGCGGTGCGCCGGTCACAGCAGCGCCGCGGCGAGGACCCGGCCTTGGTCGACGTACTTCTGGAGGCCGACACCGCCCGTCGCGCGGCGATCTCCGCAGCGGACACCTTGCGCGCCGAGCAGAAGGCGGCCAGCAAGAACGTCGGCTCGGCCACCCCGGACGAGCGGCCGGCTCTACTGGAACGGGCCAAGCAACTGGCCGGCGACGTCAAAGAGGCCGAGGTCCGCCAGGCGGCCGCCGAAGCGGCTTTCACCGCGGCGCATCTGGCAATCCCCAACGTCGTCCTCAACGGGGTGCCGGCCGGTGGCGAGGACGACTACGTGGTGCTCGAGATCGTCGGCGAGCCCCCCGTCATCGACAACCCCAAAGACCATTTGGAACTCGGCGAGTCGCTGGGCCTGATCGATACGGAACGCGGCGCCAAGGTGTCCGGTTCGCGGTTCTACTTCCTCACCGGCCACGGCGCGCTGCTGCAGCTGGGACTGCTGCAGCTCGCTGTGCGGTTGGCGACCGACAACGGCTTCACGCTGATGATCCCGCCGGTGTTGGTACGACCCGAGGTGATGGCCGGTACCGGATTCCTCGGCGCCCACGCCGACGAGATCTACCACCTGCCTGCCGACGACCTCTATCTCGTCGGCACCTCCGAGGTACCGCTAGCCGGGTACCACTCCGACGAAATTCTCGACCTGTCCACCGGCCCGAAGCGCTACGCGGGATGGTCGTCGTGCTTCCGGCGCGAGGCGGGCAGCTACGGCAAGGACACCCGCGGCATCATCCGGGTGCATCAGTTCGACAAGGTCGAGGCGTTCGTCTACTGCCGGCCCGAGGAGGCCGAGGATGAGCATCAGCGCCTGCTGGCCTGGCAGCGCCGCATGCTCGAGCTCATCGAGGTGCCCTACCGCGTGATCGACGTCGCAGCGGGTGATCTCGGCTCCTCGGCGGCGCGCAAGTTCGACTGCGAGGCGTGGGTGCCCACCCAGCAGGCCTACCGGGAACTGACGTCGACGTCGAACTGCACCACGTTCCAGGCCCGTCGGCTGGCAACGCGCTACCGCGACGAGAGCGGCAAGCCGCAGATCGCCGCCACCCTGAACGGGACGTTGGCGACGACGCGGTGGATCGTCGCGATTCTGGAGAACCATCAGCAGCCGGACGGGAGTGTTCGGATACCCGCCGCTTTGGTGCCGTTCGTGGGGACGGAGGTGCTGGCGTAAGTGATCGAAATCGAATTGGACGATCTCAAAACCTGGTTCGGCTTCGGGGTCGCCGGCAACTTCGCCGGTCATCTTGAACAAGCCGGTGAGGCGGCCGATTTCACCGGTGTCGAGAGTAAAGGCAACGCCCCCAAGGGAATCTTCCCCTGGTACGTGCACGGCCACGACGGCCAACTCGGTGAGTTCCCGCTGTCGCACGACGCCCTGATCGTCCCGGCGTCCAGCGAGGACGGCGGCCCACTGAACCTGCAGATCGAACCCGAGGTGGGCCTGGCCTGTGAGGTGGTGTGGAGCGGTGACACCGTCGCCGCCCTGCGGCCCTTCGCGCTGGGAGCGTTCAACGACTGCTCCATCCGGCGGCCGAATGCCCGCAAGATCAGCGAGAAGAAGAACTGGGGTCCGGCGTCCAAAGGCGTTGCCTACGAGTTCTTCGAGGCGCATGACCTCACCCCGGACGGCCCGACCGCGAGCCTGCGCCTGCTGTGCCACCTGCGCACCGCCGACGGGAGACATCACGAGTACGGCGTGGACAGCCCACTGCTGGGCTACTCGTATTACGGCGAGGTCCTGCTGGACTGGATCGCTGAGCGACTGGCCAACCAGAAGGGCTCGGAGGACACCCCTCTGGAGGACGTCGGAGCTCTGATGGTGGCGGCAGGCCACCCCAGTCACGTGCTGATCGGGATCGGCGCAACCCGCTACACCAGTTACGGCGAGAGCACCTATCTCAAGCCCGGCGATGAGGCCATCGTGCGGGTGTACGACACTGCCGGAGAAGAATACTCAGAGCTGCGCCAGCTGGTCTGGGAGCCCTGAGATCCGCTAATCCTCCAGCAGTTCGTCGAACATCGCGAGGAACCCGTCGGGATCCTCCGGTGTGAACGCCGGGCTCGGCCAGGTGCCCGGCACATCGAGGGTGATCAAGGTGGAACGCAGCGGCCGCTGCACGTCCAGTGGCAACCAGCGCCGGAGATCCGAACTACCCCAGATTCGGAACCGCTGAAGCAAGAGTCCCAGCGGCTCCGCCCGATACCCCTTGATGGCTCGCAGCGGGATGACTTTCGCTGTGCCGGAGGGGAAGTGGTAGCGCCGCAGCGTCAACGCGAGCCGGTCGAGTTGGACCTGCCCGTCGTCGTAATACTGCCGCGGCGGCCGCGTCACGTGGGTGAGCTCATGACTTCGAGCAACGCAGCGGATGTCCTTTGCTTGTCAGGCATCGCCCACTCTTGAGATCCCACGCCCAGCCGTGCAGATTGCAGGTCAGCGTCGTGCCCTCCACCACACCGAATTTCGACAAGTCGGCCTTCAGGTGCGGGCAGCGGCGCTGGACCTCCCAGCCGTCCAGAGTGATCGTCGAGGTGTCATCGTGGGCCTCGGCGAACCAGCCGTCCGCGTACGCGATGCGTTCATCGGTGAGGCACTTGAAGAAGGTGTACAGGTACTCGTTGTAGCCGCCGACCCGCCACGCCTTGAACCGGGTGGACAGGAAGATGGTGTTGACCCAGTCCGGTTCATTGTCGCGCAGCACGGTTCGCACCAACTCGGGGGCGATCTCGAAGCCGTACCGGAACTTCTCGTCCGGAATAGGCTCGCGCACAGTGCGTTTCGGGAAGTCCAGCACCACCGTCTCGGGTCCCATCTTGAGCTCCACGGGGTAGCCGATGCCATCACAGATCTGGTCGCTGGCCAGCATGATCGGCTCGAAGCGTGCACGTAGCGGATCCAGGAGTGGTTCGCCGGCGGCAGGCGCCCAGCCGGCCTTCTCGGCGGCCAGCACGGGTGCCATCCGCTCCGCGTAGGCGGCGATGTAGTCGGCCTTGCCGGCGGTGAAGATCGCCTCCACCTCGGCATCGGGCATCGGATGGGTCAGCGAAATCAGCTGTGAGCCGGTGAAATCCGCTACCGAGCC
Source organism: Mycobacterium sp. (assembly GCA_036782595.1). GTDB lineage: Bacteria > Actinomycetota > Actinomycetes > Mycobacteriales > Mycobacteriaceae > Mycobacterium. Next base: position 12,194 of record DAIPYT010000036.1, read on the forward strand.
GGGAATCATCAGCAGGCCGCCGTTGTGACCGTTGCGGCGCATCTGCTCGAGGAACACCATCTGGTCGGGGAAGATGTTGCCCGGATCATCGCGGTCGTCGTTGAGGAAACGCAATTCCGGGTCCAGAAAGCACGGGGGGCCGGCAGACGGGATCACCCAGGTGGCCCCGACGTCGGCGATGTACTGCCGGCAGCGGTCCATACCGCGCTGGCGCTTCTGGGTGGCGAAGGCCTCCTTAGCGCGCTGGGGCATGTCGTAGACCATCGGGTACCAGATCGCCCCGGAGTACTGCGTCATGTGAACGTCGATCTGGCCGAACTCCGCGAGCATGTCCACGCCCAGCGGCCGGGAGTCGTTCATGTTGAACACCGCGGTGGTGCCGTCGGAGATGACGATGCCGGAGTCGCCGATCGGGCCGTCGGCCGGCGCGCGCAGCGAGATGATCATGACGTCCAGGTCACCCTTGGGGCCACTCACGCGGTGCTTGACGGAGTCCTCGGTCTCGAAGAACCGGTGAAAGCCCAGCGCCTCGAGTTCCCGCTTCAGGTCCGGAACCGGGAAGTCCGGCAACAGCACCACCGCATCCTTGTTCACGTGGTCGGTCAGCAGTCGGGGGTCGAAGTGGTCCTTGTGCAAATGGGAGATGTAGAGGTAGTCGCATGCGCCGAGGGCATCCCAGTTCAGGCCGCTGTTGTCGGGAAAGACGAACCACGAGCCGAAGTAGGCGGGGTTGAGCCACGGGTCGCACAGGACGCTCCCGGCTGCCGTGTCAATCCGGAACCCCGCGTGCCCGATGCTGGTGACCTGCATGAATCTCCTTCCCGAGAGTGACGCAGACGCCCATGAGCTTAACCGCCCGCCGGTAGGGTGGAAGCTGTGGAAGCGGCATACGAGACAGTCATCGCGGGCGTTCGGCTGCTCTGGCGTGCGGGGGCTCTGAAGTTCACCATCACCGGGGCGGAGAACCTGCCCTCCACCGGTGGTGCGGTGGTGGCCATCAACCACACCGGCTATCTCGACTTCACCTTCGCGGGCCTGCCGTTCTACCGCCACAAGCCCCGGCGGCTGACGCGGTTCATGGCCAAACAGGAGGTCTTCGACCACAAGGTCACCGGCCCGATCATGCGCAAGCTTCGCCATATCCCGGTCGACCGGGCCAGCGGTGCCGCCTCGTTCGACGCCGCGGTGCAGGCACTCAAGGCCGGGGAACTGGTGGGTGTGTACCCGGAGGCGACCATCAGCCGCAGCTTCGAACTCAAGGAGTTCAAATCCGGCGCGGCCCGGATGGCGATCGCCGCCGACGTGCCGATCATCCCGCACATCGTCTGGGGCGCCCAGCGGATCTGGACCAAAGACCACCCCAAGAAGCTGTGGCGGACCAAGGTGCCGATCTCTATCGCCGTCGGAGAGCCGATCGCGCCCTCGCTGCCGCCCGTCGAATTGACCGCTCTGCTGCGCTCCCGGATGCAGCATCTGCTCGAGCAGGTCCAGGACGACTACGGCCCCTATCCGCCCGGCGAGTTCTGGGTGCCGCATCGGCTCGGGGGGGGGGCGCCGACCCCCGCGCAGGCTGCCGAACTGGAGGCTGCCGAACTGGCCGCCCGGGCCGCGAAACGTCAGAAGCAGTTGGGTGACGGAACGGTCTAGTGGAACCCGTCTACCGCGGTATCGAGATCTCGGCGGCGCTGGCCGCCCGGGCGCTCGGCACGAAAATCACCTATCAGGGCTTGGAGAACATTCCAGCGCAGGGTGGGGCCGTGGTCGTGATGAACCACATCAGCTATCTGGACTACCTGCCCGCCGGACTGGCCAGCCGGCAGCGCCGGCGGCGCATTCGGTACATGCTCAAGGCTGAGGCGCTGGAGTCCGGGGTCGTCGACTGGATCATCCGGCACACTGATTGCATCCCGGTAGACCGCAGCGCCGGAGCGGGGGCATACGCCGAGTCGGTGCGCCGGCTGCGCGGCGGTCAACTGATCGGCGTGTTCCCGGAGGCGACCATCAGCCGCAGCTTCGAGCTCAAGGAGTTTAAGTCCGGTGCGGTCCGGATGGCGCTGGAGGCACAGGCCCCGATCATCCCGCTCATTCTCTGGGGACCGCATCGGATGTGGACCAAGGATCATCCGAAGAACCTGGGCCGCAAGAGGATTCCGTGGGTCATCCGAGCGGGCGAGCCACTGCCGCCGCGCGGAACCACGGCCGAACTCGACGCCGAACTGCGCGCGAGGATGACGACGATTCTGCACGAGGTGCAGCAGCAGTACCCGCATCCGGCAGGCACCTGGTGGGTGCCGCACCGGCTGGGTGGCACCGCGCCGACGCCGCAGGAGGCAAAGCGGCTCGATGAGGACGAGCTCGCTGAACGCGCGCGCCGGAAGGCTGCGGAGTCCGCCTGATGTTGCCCGCGCTGATCGCCAGCGATGTCGACGGAACGCTGCTGGGTGCTGACGAGCGGGTCAGTCCCCGGACCCGGGAAGCGGTCGCGGCCGCCATTGCCGGCGGCGCCCACTTCGTACTGGCGACCGGCCGTCCACCCCGGTGGATTCCTCCGGTCGCCGAGGCCCTCGGATTCGGCCCGATGTCGGTCTGCGCCAACGGTGCGGTGATCTACGACGCCGCAACCGACCGGGTGATCTGGGCGCGCACGCTGCCGGTGGATGCGCTGGCCGAACTCGCCGAGATCGCCACCCGCGTGGTGCCCGGGGCCGGTTTGGCCGCAGAGCGTATCGGTCGCAGCGCGCATGACAGCGCCACTCCCCAGTTCGTCAGCGCACCCGGCTATGAACACGCCTGGCTCAACCCGGACAACACCGAGGTCTCCCAGCAGGACCTGCTGAGCGCACCGGCGGTCAAGCTGCTCGTCCGCAAACCGGGAATGCCGTCCGCCGAACTGGCCGCGGCGCTGAACCGGCATGTCGGCATGCTCGGTGACATCACCTATTCCACCAATGACGGTCTGGTCGAGATCAGCGCGATCGGGATCAGCAAGGCCGTCGGCGTCCAGGAGGTGGCGCGGCCCCTGGGGATCAGCGCCGAGGACGTTGTGGCCTTCGGTGACATGCCCAATGACGTGCCGATGCTGCGCTGGGCCGGCCACGGGGTCGCCATGGGCAACGCCCATCCCGACGCCATCGCCGCCGCGAACGAGGTGACGGCGACCAATGACGAGGACGGGCTGGCGAGGGTTCTCGAGCGCTGGTGGCTTTAGCCGCGCCGGTCGGCACCTTGCGCATACCCTTGGGGGTATGTAACGTAGTCCTCAGAGATACCCCCGGAGGTATCGAGAGGAGTCCCGCCCATGTTGGCTGACGAGAACAGCGTCGCCGAGATCGTGAACCGGCTGCGTCGGGCGCAGGGGCAGCTCGCCGGTGTCATCGCCATGGTGGAGCAGGGCCGCGAATGCAAGGACGTGGTGATCCAGCTGGCGGCGGTATCGAAGGCCCTGGACCGCGCCGGCTTCAAAATCGTGGCGTGCGGTCTACGTGAGTGCGCCGCCGGCGACGAGGGCGAACTGGAAAAGCTCTTCCTCACCCTCGCATGACACCCTCGCATGACCATCCCAACCGATACAGAATAGAACCGAGATAGAACCGAGGAGAACACCCATGAAGTTCAATCAGTACTACCTGGACTGCCTGTCGCATGCGTCATATCTGATCGGCGACGAGACCACCGGTCGCGCTGTCGTCGTCGATCCGCAGCGTGACGTCAGCGAGTACATCGCCGACGCCAAGGAACTCGGATTGACCATCGAGTTGGTCATCGAGACCCACTTCCACGCCGACTTCCTCTCGGGTCATCTGGAACTGGCCGAGGCCACCGGGGCGAAGATCGTCTTCTCCTCGGTGGCGAAGCCGGAGTTCGAGGTCATGCCGGTTGACGACGGCGAGCGCTACTCGCTGGGCGACGTCCAGCTGGAGTTCCGCCATACCCCGGGCCACACGCCCGAGTCGATGAGCATCGTCATCTACGAGCATCCCGAGGACACTGTTCCCTACGGGGTGCTGACCGGTGACACCCTGTTCATCGGCGACGTCGGCCGCCCCGATCTGCTGGGCTCGATCGGGTTCACCAAGGAGGAGCTGGCCGACAAGCTGTACGACTCGCTGCACAACAAGCTGATGCCGCTGCCCGATTCCACCCGGGTGTATCCGGCGCACGGCGCCGGCTCGGCCTGCGGGAAGAATCTGTCGACCGAGCTGTGGTCGACGATGGGCGAGCAGCGTAGGACCAACTACGCGCTGCGGGCGTCCAGCAAGGCCAAGTTCGTCGAGTTGGTGACCGAGGGTCAGCCGCCGGCTCCGGGCTACTTCGTCTACAACGCGATCCTCAACCGCAAGGGCCGGGAGCTGCTCGACGAGACCCAGATGCCCAAGGCGATGAGTTACGACGAGGTCCGCGAGGCGATGAAGGGCGGCGCGGTGCTCGTCGACGGCCGGGTTCCCGAGGAGTTCGCCCTGGGTCACCTGAAGGGTTCGATCAACATCGGACTGGAGGGCCGCTATGCGGAGTTCGCCGGTTCGGTCGTCACGCCCGAGGACGACATCGTGTTGTTCACCGATCCCGATCGGGAGTTGGAAGGCAAGAATCGGCTGGGCCGCATCGGATTCGACCGGGTGATCGGCTATCTCAAGGATCCCTACGCGGTCATGTTCGACAACCAGGGTGACGTCGAGGTCGGATCGCGGCTCACCACCAACGCGCTCGATGAGCGCATCGCCGACGTGCCGGAACTGCAGCTCATCGACGTCCGCAACCCGGGTGAAGCCGAGGCGGGCATGATCGCCCACGCGGTCAACATCCCGGTGGGCCAGCTACCTGGCCGCATCGCCGAGTTGGACCCGCGCAAGCCGACCGTGGTGTACTGCGCAGGCGGATACCGCTCCTCCATGGCGGCCAGCCTGCTGCGGAAGCACGGTTTCGACGATGTCAGCGACCTTCTCGGTGGCTACAACGCCTGGGATGAAGCAACCCAGAACGTCTGAGCGTGAAAAGAGAAAACAAACCATGGGCACCACTGGCAAACATAAGTTCCTCATCATCGGCGGCGGTACTGCCGGAATCACGGTGGCCGCGCGGCTGCTGCGTAAGGGTCATACCGATGTCGCGGTGATCGAACCGTCGGACAAGCACTACTACCAGCCGATGTGGACGCTGGTGGGCGGCGGCCAGGCCAAGGCATCGTCCACCGAACGGGCGGAGGCCTCGGTCATGCCGCGCAAGGCCACCTGGATCCGCAAGGCGGCCAGCGGGATCGATCCGGAGTCCAACACGGTGACGTGCGAAGACGGATCGACCTACGGCTACGACGTGCTGGTGGTGTGCCCGGGCATCCAGTTGGATTGGGACAAGACCGAGGGCTTGGAGGACGCGCTGGGCCGTAACGGGGTCTCGTCGAACTATCGATACGACCTGGCGCCGCGGACGTGGGATTTCATCCGTGGAACCCGTTCCGGCTCAGCGGTATTCATGATGCCGTCCGGTCCGATGAAGTGCGCCGGTGCGCCGCAGAAGATCGCCTATCTGGCCAGCGACTATTGGCGCAAGCAGGGCGTGCTGAACAAGATCGACGTGCATCTGGTGGTTCCGACCCCGCGGATCTTCGGGATTCCCGCTATCGCCGACAACCTGGACAAGGTGATCGCCGGTTACGGCATCCAACTGCACACGGCTTCGGAGATCACCGCCGTCGATGCCGATTCCCGCAAGGTCACCGTCAGCGCTGTCGCCGACGGCGGCAGCGACACCACGCTGTCCTTCGACATGTTGCACGCCGTGCCGCGGCAGTCGGCTCCGGACTGGATCAAGACCAGCCGGTTGTCCACCGGGGAGGCCACCGGGTACGTGGAGGTGGACAAGTTCACCATGCAGCATGTCCGCTACCCGAACGTCTTCGCGTTGGGTGATGCCGGTTCGTCGCCGAACTCCAAGACCGGTGCGGCGATCCGCAAGCAGGCGCCGGTGGTCGTGGAGAACATCGAGTCACACCTGGGCGGCCGCCCACTGACGGCCCGCTATGACGGCTACGCGTCCTGCCCCATCGTGACGTCGAGCCACGACATGCTGCTGGCGGAGTTCGACTACGACTTCAACCTCAAGCCGTCGTTCCCGGGCCTGAATCCGACGAAACCGCACCGGGCGTACTGGTACCTGAAGAAGTACGGGCTGCCCGTCATGTACTGGGACCTGATGCTCAAGGGCCTGGCCTAGCAGGCCTGGGACTCAGGCGTCGAGGTCCTTCTCGACCAGTTCGGCGACGGCGTCGACCACCGCGGGATCGTCGGACTCCACCGTGACCGAAGCCCCGTTGCCGGCGCCCAACGTCATGATCATCAGCGCCGAACCGGCGTCCACCGGATCGCCGCCGTCCAGTGCCAGGGTCACCGGTACACCGGCGTTGACCACGGCCTCGGAGATGATCGCCGCGGGGCGGGCGTGCAGTCCGACCGCCGAACCGACGATGACGGTCTTGCTAGCCATGTGATCTCCTTCTCGGTGTGGGTGTCGACATGATTTTTACTCGATATCTCACGCCGCGACGGCGGTTTCGGGCTTAGCGGTGAACTGTTTTGCCGCGATCACTGCCACGGCGGCCACCACGGTGCCGGCGGCCAGTGCCACCAGGAACCAGGCCAGCTTTCCGATCGCGAAGAACACGAAGATTCCGCCGTGCGGAGCCTTCAGTGTGACGTCGAAGGCCATGATCAGCGCGCCGGTGACGGCACCACCGGCCATCATCGAGGGAATGACCCGGAACGGGTCGGCCGCTGCGAACGGAATCGCGCCCTCGGAGATGAACGACGCCCCCAGCAGCCAGGCGGCGCGGCCGTTCTCCCGTTCCGGTTCACTGAACAGGCGCGGCCGGAGCGTGGTGGCCAGCGCCATCGCCAGCGGCGGCACCATGCCGGCCGCCATGACGGCCGCCATGATCTGCAGTGACCGTGGTTCTGAGATGGTCAACCCGGCGGTGGCGAAGGCGTAGGCGGCCTTGTTGACCGGACCACCCAGGTCGAAGCACATCATCAAGCCCAGGATGACCCCCAGGATGATCACCGAGCCGCCGCCCAGACCGTTGAGCCAGTTGGTCAGGCCGGAGGTGATGGCCGCCAGCGGACGGCCCAGCAGCAGGAACATCAGCAGGCCGACGATCAGCGACGCCAGCAGCGGAATGACGACCACCGGCATGAGGCCGCGGAACCACTGCGGCACCTTCCAGCGGCTGATCCACAGCGCCGCGAAGCCGGCGATCAGGCCGCCGACGATGCCGCCGATGAAGCCCGCACCGACCATGCCCGCCACCGCGCCGGCGGTGAAGCCCGGCGCCAGGCCGGGCCGGTCGGCGATCGCGAAGGCGATGTAGCCGGCCAGTGCCGGTACCAGGAATCCGAAGGCCAAACCGCCCAGGGTGAACAGCACCGCGCCCAGATATTGCATCAGTCCGCCGCTGGGCAGATTGGTCAGTGAGTTTCCAGTGGCGATGATGTGGGCCAGCGAATCCGATTCTCCCTCAGGCATATTCGCGATGTCGTACCCGGCCAGCAGGAAGCCCAGCGCGATCAGCAGGCCACCGGCGGCGACGAACGGAATCATGTAGCTCACGCCGGTGAGCAGGATCTGCCGCAGCCGGGTTCCCCAGCCCAGGCCCGCTGTCGGTGCGGGTGTGCCCGCGGCCGCTGCGCCCTCGACCCGCGCCGCGTTCGGATTCCCGGCGGCGGCCACCGCCTCGGCAATCATCGTGTCGGGTTCGTTGATCGCGCGCTTGACCCCGGAGGCGATCACCGGTTTCCCGGCGAAGCGCTGCCGGTCCTTCACCCCGACATCAGTGGCGAAGATCACGGCGTCGGCGCCGCTGATCGTCTCGGCGCTCAGCGGAGTGCTGCCTGAGGAGCCCTGTGTCTCGACGGTGAGTTGCACGCCGGCCCGCTCGGCCGCCATCTTGAGTGCGTCGGCGGCCATGTAGGTGTGAGCGATGCCGGTGGGGCAGGCGGTGATCGCGACAACCGAGCGAAACTTCCCGGCCGCCGCTCCGGCCGCCGCAGCCCCTGCCACCGCCCCTGTCGCCGCCCCTGCCTGGGGCGCCACCGGTGCGACGACGCCCTCGACGAGGCCCACCACGTCGGCCGCAGTGGGTGCTTCGCGCAGGGATGTCACGAACTCCGGTCGCACCAGAGCGCGCGCCAGACCGGACAGCAGTTTCATGTGCTCGGCGCCGGCCCCCTCGGGTGCGGCGATGAGGAACACCAGATCCGCCGGGCCGTCGTTCGCGCCGAAGTCGGCGGGCGGCCGCAACCGGGCGAAAGCGATCGAGGGTCGACGCACCGCCGTCGACCGGCAGTGCGGAATGGCGATGCCGCCGGGCAGGCCGGTGGCCGACTGGGCTTCCCGGGCCAGCGCCGCCTGCAGCAGGGTGGCGCCATCATCGGCCCGGCCGGCATCGGCCACCAGGGCGGCCAGTCGGGCGATCACCGCCTCCTTGGTGGAACCGCCGTCGACGTCCAGCAGGACAAGCTCGGTACTGATGATCTCGGTTGCCGTCTGGGGGTTCGTACTCATAGTGCACCTTCGGTTTGGGAATCGAGATTCAACTGGGTGACGACAACGTCGTCGAGATTGAGTTGGGCGGGGGCCGGCATGGCCGATCCGGGTAGTGCCGCGGCCCCACTGCCGTACGCGACCGCCATCTGTAGTCGGCCCGGTGCGTCGGCTCCCTCCGCGTCGGCACGTATGTAGCCGGCCAGCGATGAGTCGCCGGCACCCACGGTGCTGCGCGGCGTGATCGGTGGCGGAGTGGCAAGCCAGCCGCCGTCGGCATCGACCAGTAACGCTCCCGCGGAGCCCAGGGTGGCCAACACCGCGGAGACACCGCGGTCGATGAGTTGGCGGGCCGCCCGCACCACCGGTTCGGTGTCGCCGCGGGCCACGGCGGTCTCGAGCGTTTCCGCCGAAACCCCGGCCAGGCTGGCCAGTTCCTCGGCGTTCGGCTTGATCAGGTCGGGTGCGGCACGCTCAAGCCCAGCGGCCAGCGCGGCCAGTGGCGCGTCGGAGGTGTCCACCCCGACCCGGCAGCCGTGCGCTTTGAGCGCCGCGGTCATATCGGAGTACCAGCTGTCCGGTAACCCGGGGGGCAGTGACCCGGACAGCACCACCCAGTTATCGGCCCGGGCCCGCTGCATGACCGCCCATGCCAGGGCTTCGGCCTCGGCCGCGTCCAAGGCTGCCCCGGGCTCGTTGACTTTCGTTGTGGTGCCGTCAGGTTCGGTGATGGTCAGGTTGGTGCGCACCGTTCCCGCGACCGGTACCGCGTAGAAGTCGACCCCCTGTGATCGGAGGCCGGCCAGGATCGGATCGTGCTCTCCGGCCGGAAGGACGGCGACGACGTCGAGGCCGGCCAGGGTCAGCGCACGTGCCACATTCACCCCCTTGCCGCCCGGTTCGCTGGACACCGACGACACTCGGTGCACTGCCCCGCGTACCAACTCTGTGGGCAGGACCACCGTGCGGTCGATGCTCGGATTGGGCGTGACGGTGATGATCATGCTGTTCTCTCTCACGATGCTTCCTGTGCGATGACCACTTCCAGGCCCTGCTCTGTCAGGCCGGCCCGGTCGATCGCGGCGATCTCCGGGTCGGTCACCAGCACGTCCAGCAATCCGACCGGGGCGAAACTGACGAACTCCTCACGCCCGATTTTTGATGAATCTGCCACCAGCACAACGAAGTTGGCGCTGGCTACCATGGCGCGTTTGACGGCGGCCTCATCTGGGTCCGGCGTTGATGCCCCGTGTCGGACGGACAGGCCGTTGGTGCCGATGAAGGCGATATCGACCCGAATCGCGTTGAGGCCCGCGACCGTCTGATCGCCTACGCAGGCCTGGGTCAGGCCCCGGACCCGGCCGCCCAAGACCTGCAGGGACACCGATCCCACCCCGGCCAGTCGGGCCGCGATCGGCACCGAGTTGGTGACCACCAGCAGTTCGCGATCCGGCGGCAACAGCGCCGCCAGCCTCGCGGTCGTAGTTCCGGCATCGATCAGCACGGTGGAACCGGACTGCGGGACGAACTCCGCTGCCGCGCGCGCTATCGCCTGCTTGTGCTCGGCGCGGGTCGTCTCCCGTTGGTCCACGCTCGGTTCGACCAGATGCAACGCACGGGCCGGAACCGCCCCGCCGTGCACCCGGCGCAGCACTCCCGCGCGGTCCAGGACGGCCAGGTCGCGGCGCACTGTCTCGGTGGTCACCTCGAAGGCCTGGGCCAGTTCGGTCACCGAGGCCCGCCCGTGGGAGATCACCGCGTCGGCGATCGCCTGCTGGCGTTCCTCTGCGTACACGTGCGTCCTTACGTTGACTCAGATGTGGGTTTTCGCCCATTTGTGTTGATATATGTGGTTTTACCGCCGCTGGCGTGAGACTGTCAACGTTTTGCTCTAATCCACTGCATGAGCTCCTCGGATTCGGCAACAAATTCCAGCGTTCTGCAGGGCGTTCCAGTGGTTCCGGGGGTCCGGTTCGCTCCGGTCATCCGCGCCAACCGACTGCCGGCCATCGACGAGCTCGCCTCGGCCGGGGAGATTCCGGAAGCCGACCGCGCTGCCGAGGTTGCCCGGTTCGACGCCGCCGCGGCGTCGGTGGCGGACCGGTTGCGCGAGCGCGCCGCCGCGGCCACCGGCCCGGCCGCTGAGGTGCTCACCGCCACCGCCCAACTGGCCCAGGACCGGGCCTGGCTCAGCTCGGCTCAGAACGCGATCAAGGCGGGCAAGCCGGGGATCCGGGCCACCGCCGACGCGGCGGCTCAGTTCATCGAGATGTTCTCCAAGATGGGTGGACTGATGGCCGAGCGGGTCACCGACCTCAAGGACATCCGGGACCGCGTCATCGCGAACCTGGCCGGACTGCCCGAACCCGGCGTGCCGGAGCCGGTCGAGCCGTCGATCCTGTTCGCCGAGGATCTTGCCCCGGCCGACACCGCCGGGCTGGATCCGCACCGGATCGTGGGCCTGGCCACCACGCTCGGTGGCCCGACCAGCCACACCGCGATCATCGCCCGCCAGCTCGGCATCCCCTGCGTGGTCGCGGTGAAGGGCCTCGATGAGGTCGCCGCCGGGACGATGGTCCTGCTCGATGGCAGTCGCGGATCGGTCTCGATCGATCCGGATCGGGCGGATGCGGCGGCGGCGGTCGCCGCGGCCGATGTCGCGGCGGCGGCGATGGCGGGCTGGAGCGGACCGGGAGGCACCTCCGACGGGTACGCCGTCTCGATCTTGGCCAACGTGGCTGACGGAACCGCCGCGCGAGCGGCGCGTCAGGCGCCGGTCGAGGGCGTCGGTCTGTTCCGCACCGAGTTGTGTTTCCTGGACGCCGACACCGAGCCGACCGTTGAACAGCAGGCTGCCATTTATGCCGAGGTGCTCGAGGCCTTCGCCGGACACAAGGTGGTCATCCGCACGCTGGATGCCGGATCGGACAAGCCGCTGAAATTCGTCAACAGTCCCGAGGAGGAGAACCCCGCGCTGGGGGTGCGGGGCTTCCGGATCATCGACCTCGACGAAAA
>DAIPYT010000037.1:0-3777 GCA_036782595.1 Mycobacterium sp.
ACGGCTGCGGCACTTGCGGCCCGGGGTGATTCCGATCACCCGGCCACTGGCGGCGGAATCGGTGCGATGACACATGCCTGGCTGATTACCGGCCCACCCGGATCCGGCCGGTCGGTGGCTGCCTTGTGTTTCGCGGCTGCGCTGCAGTGCACCTCCGAGGGCGTCCCGGGGTGCGGTCAGTGCCGGGCTTGCACCACCACCATGGCCGGGACTCACGGCGACGTCCGCCGGATCATCCCGGAGGGTCTGTCGATCGGCGTCGACGAGATGCGCGCGATCGTCGCGACCGCGTCGCGTCGCCCGACTACCGGCCGCTGGCAGATCGTGGTCATCGAGGACGCCGACCGCCTCACCGAAGGCGCGGCCAACGCCCTGCTGAAAGTGGTCGAAGAGCCGCCGCCCTCGACGGTGTTCCTGTTGTGTGCGCCGTCGGTGGACCCTGAGGACATCGCCATCACGTTGCGGTCGCGCTGCCGGCATGTGGCGTTGGTGACCCCCACCGCGGACGCGATCGCCGGGGTGTTGATGGAACAGGACGGCTTGAGCGAGTCCGACGCCCACTGGGCGGCGTCCGTCAGCGGCGGGCATGTCGGCCGGGCGCGGCGGCTCGCCACCGATCCCGAGGCGCGGGATCGTCGTGCCCGGGCACTCGGGTTGGCCCGTGACGCCGTGACACCGGCGCGGGCCTATGCCGCGGTCGAGGAGTTGGTGAAGGCGGCCGAAACGGAGGCTGACGCACTGACCGCCGACCGCAACGAGACCGAAACCGAGGATCTCCAGATCGCATTGGGTGCCGGGGGCACCGGTAAGGGCACCGCGGGCGCATTGCGCGGGGCGGCCGGCGCGCTCAAAGATCTCGAGAAGCGGCAGAAGTCCCGCGCGACCCGGGCAAAGCGCGACGCCCTGGACCGTTCTCTGATCGACCTCGCGACGTATTTTCGTGATGCCCTGATGGTGGCAGGCGGTGCGGCCACCGTGACCCCGAGCCATCCCGACATGTCGGAGAAAGTTGCCGCCCTGGCCGCGCATTCCTCCAGCGAGGGCCTGCTGCGTTGTATCGAGGCGGTGCTGGTGTGCCGGGAGGCCCTGGCGACCAACGTCAAACCGAAGTTCGCCGTCGACGCCATGGTCGCCACCGTGGGCCAGGCGCTGCAGTCGGGCCGGTAGAACCGGCGGGTGATACCGGGGGGGTAGACTCAGCCCTCGGCCCAGCGAGATGCTCTTCGCGCAAGCGCATTGAGATGCTCTTCGCGCAAGCGCTCATCGCGAAGCCACGCCGCCTTAGCTCAGTCGGCAGAGCGATTCACTCGTAATGAATAGGTCGGGGGTTCGATTCCCCCAGGCGGCTCCATTTGTACAGGCGGCATCATCGGCGGGTTCAGCCGCCGGCGCCGAACCACTTCTGCTTGAGCCGGTCGAACTCGCCGTCCTCTTGAACCGCCAGCAGGGCGTCGTCGAACTGCCGGCGCAACTCGCTACCGACCGGGAACACGACCCCGTAGTCCTCGCTCTTGAAGATCGGGCCTGCCATCTCGGCGATCCCGGCGCCCCGGTGGGCGACGTAGTACTGCAGAACCGGGGCGTCGTACACCACCGCATCGAATTTGCCCATTTCGAATCCGGCGAAGCATTCCTCGATCTTCGGCGCCCCGGTGAACTCCACACCCAACTTCGCCAAGGCCGGAGCCGAGGTGGTGTCGGCAACCGTGCACACCTTCTTGCCGACCAGGTCCGACGGCGACTTGATCTGCGAACTGAGTCTGGCCACCGTGAGGTTGGTGGTCAGGATGGCCGTGTAGTAGGCGGCGAAGATGATGGCGACGAAGGTCCACAGCACCGTCATGACGCGGATGGGCCATCGCTGCGGCGGATCGAACGGCGCCCGCGCCAGCATGCCCAGCCCCCAGCCGGCAGCCTGGAAGATGCCCGGAAAGTAGGAGTTCGACACCATCGAGCCCCGGTCGCCGCGCTCCATCAGCCAGATGATGTGCGCGGGCAGAATCGTCAGCACCAGCGCCGCCCACAACCAGACCACCATGGTCTTGGAGAACAACAGCTTGAGGAAGTCGCCGAGCCCGGGCTGCGCGCGTTCGGTGTTGCCGACCGGGGCGATGATCTGCAGACCGGCATTGAGAATCGGTTGGGAGAAGTCGAACTTCTTCGCCCTTTCAGCCGTGATCGACACCGCGCTGGCGCCGATTTCGGCGCGCCCCTCGGCGACCGCCTTGAGTAACTCCCCCACGTTGTTCTCGGTGACGTAGTCGAACGTCCAACCGGTGTGTTTGGCGATATCGTCCAGCAGGTCGATGGTGAAGCCGGTCCTGACGCCATCCTGCGTCATCACGAAGGGGGTCAGTTCCCGGGTGGCCACCGTCACCGTTCGTTGGGCCGCATCTGCCGGCACGACCAGTCCGGGCAGGCCGCCGATCGCCGCGATGAGCAAGACCACGCAGAGCACCGAACGCAGGCGGGACATCGTCATCGGGGTTTACCGAACCATTTCTGCTTCAGCAGGTCGTACTGACCGTTCTCCTGCATCGACAGCAACGCCTCGTCGGCCTCCTCTTTAAGCTTGCTACCGATCGGGAAAACAATCCCGTAGTCCTCATCTTTGAAGACGGGACCGGCGATGGCAGCGATGCCGGCACCGCTGTGGTTGACGAAGTGGTCCAGCACAGGTGCGTCGTAGACCACCGCATCGAAGGCGCCATCCTTGAGACCCGCGTAGCAGTCCTCGATTCTCGGCGCACCGGTGAACCTCACGCCGAGCCGTTCCAGCGCCGGCGGCGAGGTGGTGTTGGCGACGGTGCACACCCGCTTGCCGATCAGGTCCGAGGGTGACCCGATCTGGGACTTGATGGTGGCCAGAGTCAGGTTACTGGTCAGAATCGCGGTGTAGTAGGCGACGAAGATGATGCTGACGAACGTCCACAGCACCACCACCATCCGGATCGGCCATTGCCGCGGCGGGTCGAACGGCGCGGCCGCCAGCATGCCCAGCCCCCACCCGAAGGCTTGGAAGATTCCGGGGAAGTAGGCCTTCGACACCATCGACTCCGGGTCCCCACGCTCCATCAGCCAGATGATGTGCGCGGGAACGACGGTCAACGCCAGCGCCGCGAGCAGCCAGACCAGCATGGTCTGGGAGAACAGCAGCTTGACGAAGCTGACGAGGCCCGGTTGGACGGTTTGGGTGGCCGACGCCGGGACGACGATCTGCAGGCCGGCGGCGATGATCGGCTGGGTGAAGTTGAACCGCTTCTCGCGATCGGCGGTAATGGAGATATTGCAGGCGCCGAGATCGCTCTTGCCGTCGGCAACCGCTTCGAGGATGCCCTTGACGCTGCCTGAGTCGAGGTAGGTGTAGGTCCAGCCGGTGCGCTTCGCGATCTCGTTGAGCAGGTCGATGGTGAACCCGTACTTGACGTTGCCTTCGGTGATGACGAAGGGCTCGAGGTCGTAGGTGGCGACGGTGACCGCGCGCGGCTCGGCATGCGCATTCCCGACCAGGCCCGGCAGGCCGCCGATCATGGCGACCATCAGTACCGCCAGCAGCACGGCACGTAAGCGTGAGAACACCTGGATTCCTTCTCGCTGCCACCGGCCGCTCTTCGGCTGGCGGACAGCTGTCAAGAATAGAGCGGTCCGCGTCAGTGATGAAGTCCCGTAGTGTCGTGGCCGCTGGGCGAGAAGGCCATCGAAGGCGAGAAGGCCATCGAAGGCGAGAAGGACCGAGAAGGACCGAGAAGGACCGAGAAGGACGTGGACGGCGTGTGG
>DAIPYT010000037.1:3877-23707 GCA_036782595.1 Mycobacterium sp.
CGAGAAGGACCGAGAAGGACCGAGAAGGACCGAGAAGGACGTGGACGGCGTGTGGAATCTGGATATCCCGAGCGAGAGCGAACTACGGCTGCTGGCGAGTATCGACGCGCCCGCGGTGGTGACCATCTATATGCCGACGACGCCCACCACCCAGGACGCCGCCGCTGAAGCGATGGGTCTGCGCAACCTCGTCAAGGAGGCGATGATCGAGGTCCGGCGGCGACCCGAATTACCCCGCGGCGACGACGAATACATCGAAGTGCAACTGCTCGACCTGGTCGATGACGAGGACTTCTGGGCTCACCAGTCGCACGGACTGGGCGTGATCACCACCGCCGAAGGTCAATGGACTTTCCGGTTGCCACACCGACCTGATGCCCAGGTCCACGTGGCCGACAAGGCCAACCTGATCCAGTTGATCGCCGCAACGGCCGCGCAGGACGCGCATGTGCTGTGCCTGTCCGAGGGGGCGGTGCGGCTGATCGACGTGGCCGCGGATCTCCCGCCCAAGGAGGTCAGGGTGGCGGGTATGCCGACCGATGCCGCCAGCGCCGCCGGTAAGTCCTCGCTCAAGGACCGCTCCCCCTCCGGTCGTCTGGTGGGTTCAGAGGGTAAGCGTGTTCGGATTCGCCAGTACGCGCGACTCGTCGACGACGCGCTCATGCCGTTGCTGCGTGGCGATGAGCGGCCATTGGTGCTGATCGCCACGGAGCCGATCTACTCGATTTTCCGTCAGGTGTGCAGTGCGCCGACATTGGTGGCCCACGGCGTCGAGGCGAACCCGGACAAGTGGAGCCTCACTCAGATCGCCGACGCGGTTAAACCGGTACTCGTTGAGTACGCCGCCGAATCCGACGCCGGACTTGCGGCATTGGTCGACGAGCGACGAGGGCAGCGACGCGCCACCACCGACCTTGCCGATATCTCGCGGGCCGCGACCAACGGCGCGGTGGCCACTCTGATCCTCGATAGGGAACACGACGAACGCGGCACCATCGGCGACGATGGTGCGCTGACCCTGGATCCGGCCGGACCGGTGCTCGCTGAGGAGTTGGCGCGCCGGGTGGTCGCCAACGGCGGTCGGGTACTGGCACTGTCGGCTGACCGGTTGCCCGGCGGTGCGCCCGTCACCGCCGTGCTGCGTTACGCGCAGTAACCCGCGCTGGAGTCGCTTGATCAGAATCCTCGGACAGAATCAATGTCAGACCCTGCTGAGACAATCGGGTCATGTTCGAGACAACCCCGCCCCAGACGCCGTCCCAGCCAGGCCACGAGAGCATCGACCTTTCTGAACTAGAGGATCCGCTGGCCGCCGTCATGGCCGCAGAGCTGTCGAGTTGTTTCGTGCAGCTGTGCATGTGTTCGATGGAGCCGGTGGTCGCCAAGCTCGCCGGCCAGGAGGTCATGCTGCGTAAGTCGGGTGGCATCGATCTGTCGAAGCGGGTTTTCGCCCAGCAGATGTACCGGCGGATCGATGCCGATGTGTTCCATCTGTTGCGCCGTTGCGTCCCGCTGGCTCACGCGGAGTTCGCGTTGTCGGGTATCGAGACGCTGCTGCGCGCCCAGTTCGCCGATGTGATCGAGACCGCCGCGAGCTATCTACTCAGTGATGACCGGGACACGGCCATTCAGATGGCCACCGTCGCCACCACCATGGCGGCCCGGGAGGTTCGCAGCCAGGTGGCCGAGATCATCGCCCAGACCCGTCAACTCGGCGAGGACTAGCGGCTCAATGCGGGGCGAGGTAGCCGACCGGGCCGGAGGCCACGCACACCGTCAGCGCCGACGTGGCGGAACGCACCGTGATGGCGTCACCGGCACCGGACAGACGGACGTACACCCGGTTGAGACCAGGTCTGACCGCTACCTTGGTCTCCGGACCGATTGGCAGTGAGAACAGCAGGCTGCCTTCGGTGTTCGACAGATAGTTGATTTCAGCGGTCCAGTCAGCAGGTAGCAGCGGGCCGTCCAGCGGCATACGGACCGCGGCATCGGGTTGCACGAGGTATCCGCACTGCGGCTGGGGTCCCGCCGCGATCGTGCGCACCCACGTCACATCGGCGTCGACCATCCGCCCGCCGCTGTCCAGCATCCGCAGCCGGTCGGTTGACCCGCTGAACTCGGGACGGTCCTCGATGAGAGCGAACATGTGGCTGGCCAGGTTCTCTGGTCCGACCACGCGCTGCAGGATCAGTGGATCGACCTCCTGATCCAGCAGCGGAGACGGCAGCGGAGACGACAGCCTAGACGGCGAGGAGGCGTGCGCCTGCGCAAGTCCTGCAACGGCGTTGTGCACGTAGGACTTGGTCGGGTTGTCCTGCCAGCTGACCAGAAACGTCTGGGTGGACACCAGAGCGCTGGCCAGGAATGCCAGCCCGATGCCGGCGATGGCCGCGCGGCGCGGTGCCGACAGTTCCACGTGGGCAGCACCGGGTCGGTTCGGGGCGCGCAGTCCGACCGCCGCAAGCAGCGTCAGCATCACCACCAAATCGGGCAGGTAGCGCAACGTCTGGGCCAGTTCGAGAGCGGTGAACGCCGATGATCGCATCAGATAGATCGGAACCTGACACGCCACTGCATAGCCGACAGCAGCCAACCACACCGCTCCGAGGCGCTGCTTGCGCAGCATCGAGACCGCAACCGTCGCCGCCAGTGCCGTCCACCCGAGCGCCATCACCGAGGCCGGCGGCACCGCCCACGGGGACGCCGGTGCCCATCGCCCCCACTGCCAGGGGCCGCCGACCAGGCCCGGCACAATTCCGTGAGTGACCGAGCGCGCCAACAGTTCCCAGGTCATCGCGGGGTCCCAACTCCACCTTTGCTGGTCGACCACCACCAGATAAAGCGCTATCCACCCCGCGGTGATGACCCCTGCGGCAAGCCAGAGTGGGCGCCCGCGGCGCCACGCCGCCCGGACCGGATGCTGCTCACCGTGGACGTGGCCGAGCAGTGCGACGAGGACGAACGCGGCGAACGGAATCACCGCGGCCTTCTCGAAGAACATCAGGCCGGTGAGGAAGGCCAGCGCTCCGGTGATCGCGTAGCGGCGAGAGCCGGTGCGGGCCAGAAGAATTGCGTCGGCGCACACCCACGACATCGCAGCGACCATCGGGAGATAGTTCAGGGCGGCGGCCCACCACGCGAAGGCCGGCAACGCCAACGGTGTGAACAGAGCGAAACCCAGCGGCGCAAGCAGAACCGGTCGCCAGCCCAGGATCACCCACAGCGCCCGCAGTAGAGCAAGTGACGCGATCAACTGCAGCACCACCAGACTCACCGCCGGCCAGGTCCACACCAGCGGCGCCAGGCGGGTGATCGCTCCGCCCAACAGGAACGCCGCCGGCATGACGTGTCCGTCATGATCGGTGAACAGATATGCCGGTGACAGCAGCGACTGGGTGCCCGCGCGGCCAACCAGGATCAGGTCATCCCAGTAGAAGTAGCCGCCGAACGCCACAACCGACCGCACGATCATGTGCAGGCCGATAAGCGCGGCGGCCGCGATGGCGACCGGCGGCACCCGGCTGCCGGGCCTGGATGACATCGCCACGACTGTACGGATGGAGCGCTCAGCCTTGTTCGGGTGCCCGCGCGCTCTGCAACGCCACTGCCCGCACCAGTTGCGCGTAGCGCAATTCCAGCTCCTTGAACCGCAGATAGGTGCTCATCGTGGTGAAGACGAAGGCGATGACAAGCCCGTAGGACAGCAGGTCGGCTCCGCGGTCCACACCCAGCCAGTTGGCCAGGACGGTGGTGTCGTCCGGGCGCAGGATCGCGTAAACGGCGGCGATCACGAACAGCACATAGCCGACCTTCACCCAAGCCTTGGCCTTGGCGTTGGTGCGCGATCTGAGCAGGTACACCAGCAGTGAGACCACGGCCGTGATCAGCAGCACCTGGATCCAGTTCACCGGTGCGTCCTCCCTCGCAGGAACCCGTCGAAGACGATGTTGATCCCGTTGAGCAGCGGTTGACCCTTGGACAGCGAGTATTCGGTATAGAGAATCTCGACCGGCTCTTCGGCCACCCGCCAACGGTTTTCGTCGATCAGCTTGATGAACTCCCCGGCGTGACTCATACCGCTCATGGTCAGGTTCAGGCGATCCGCAACGGTCCGGTTGAACACCCGCAGACCGTTGTGCGCGTCGGTGAGGTGCAACCGTCTGCTGCTGGGACTGAGGATGGCCGCGGCGCGCAGGATAAGCCGCTTGAGCGGCGGGGTTGCGGTGATCGTCGAACCGGTGAAACGGCTGCCTATCACCACGTCGGCGTCGTCGCGGGACAGCCGGTCAACCATCGCCAGCAGATCCTTGACCCGGTGCTGGCCGTCGGCGTCGAAGGTGGCGAAAATCTGCGCACCGGGCTGGCGGCGGGCGTACTCCACCCCGGTCTGGATGGCCGCGCCCTGGCCCAGGTTCACCGGGTGGGACACCACGTGGGCGCCGGCCCGTAGAGCCACCCCCGGGGTGTCGTCGCGGCTTCCGTCATCGACGCACACCACGTGGGCGAAGACAGCCCGCAGGTCGTCAATGACATCGCCGATGACCTGCGCCTCATTGAATGCTGGAACGATGATCCAGACGCCCGATGTGTCGATGCCCACAACGTACACGCTGCTGGGGAGTGGTTCTTGCCGATGTTCAGTCGGCGCGTGCCAGGGCGAAAAGGTGCACCGCGATACCCACCAGCGGTCCGCACAGCAGAGCCAGCACCGTCCGGGTCTCCAGGCCAAGCGGCAGGGTGAGTAGCACGGTGGCGGCCAGTGTCGCTCCCACCCAGCCGATCGAGTACGCCCGGTGCAGTGCCGCGGCGACGGCGGCCGCCCCGGTCAGCGTCAGTAACGCGATGGATACCGCGGCGGCGGTCAGCCAGGCCAGCAGTCGCCCACTGGTCACATATTCGGTACCGAACCCCATCCGAAGGATCCAGGGTCCGAGCAGGAATGCCGTCGCTACGCCGACGGCGCCTACCGCGATGACGATCCCGGCCGGTACCAACAGTGCGCGCACCCGGGCGCTGCGGTGGTCGACGAAGTAGGCGATGAGGTTGCCCTGCATCGCCGTCAGCGGCACCAGAAGCGGCGCCCTGGTCAACGTGACAGCCAGGATGATCACGCCGCCCGCTGCGCCGAGTTGCCCCGAGGTCGCCTTGAGCAGAACGGGGAAGCCCATCACCAGGATCGCGCTGGCGCCTGCGGCGGCGATGGAATGCGCGGATCCGCGCAGGAAGGCCGAAACCGATACGGTGGTGCGTAATTGGGCCGCCGAGCGTGCCGTCGGGGACGCCAGCAGCAGCAGCAGCCACGCCAGCGAGCCGCCGACCGTTGCCCACAGGAAACCCGACAGGCCCCACCCGAATGCGAATGCTGCGATGGCCAGCATCAACCGGGTCAGCGCGTCAGTGACCATCAGCGCGCCGTAGAGCGACCAGCGGCCGGCGCCGGCGAGCATCCCCAGCAATGTCGCATGCAAACAGAAGCCGGCGAGGCCGGCCGACAACAGGGCCACCGACAGCGGCCGCTCCTCCGCGAACACATGCGGGGCCCACAACGGCGAGGTTCCCACGATCACGGCCGCCGCGCCGACGGCCACCGCGGCGGCGACCCGCATCGGCCGGGTGTGCGGGCCGGCGCCGGCCGGGTGGCCGGCTGTGGAGCGGACCTCCCGGGTGGCTTCCTGCAACAGTCCGTTGGCCGCGCCGGCAGCCAGTCCGAATGCGCCCCAGAACACTCCGAAAACCGAGAACCCGGCGGGTTCAAGCCGCCGGGCCGCGAGGTACATCACGCCGTAGCCGCAGACCGCGGCGACCGCGGTGGCGATCCCCACCCGGGCGACGCTGCCGCGCGCCACCGGGTCGGCCGTAGCGACCACAGCGGGGGCGCCGGCCTCGGTCACAGCCGGGGGACCGCGGTCGAATACAGCCACGCCTGCCAAAGCGGCCGCAGCGAGACGTCGGCGTAGTTGGCGGCCAGGCCGGTGAAGTCGTCGGTGACCACCGTGCCGTGCCGGTGCCGGGTGGTCCAATCCCGAAGGAGGGCGAAGAACCTCTCATCGCCGATCGTGCCGCGCAATGCATGCAAGGTCAGTGCGCCGCGCTTGTAAACCCGGTCGTCGAACATCTCCCGCGGACCCGGGTCGCACAGCATCAGGTTCTGGGAGGCGACCAGCAGTCGCTGATGGTGCTGCCACGCCAGGTCTGCCGCGGTCCGGCCGCCGGAGTGTTCCGACCACAACCATTCGGCGTAGCAGGCGAACCCCTCATGCAACCAGATGTCACGCCATCGGCGGGCGGTCACGCTGTTGCCGAACCACTGGTGGGCCAGTTCGTGGGCGATCAACCGCTCCGAACCGCGAGCACCGTCGCAATGGTTGGAGCCGAACACCGAAGCGCCCTGGGCCTCAAGGGGAATCTCCAGCGGATCTTCGGTCACCACCACCGTGTACCCGGCGGCGAACGGGTACGGGCCGAACAGTTTGATGAAGAGCTTCATCATCGCCGGCTGGCGGCCGAAGTCGTGCTCGAAGCGGTTCCGCAGCTGCGGCGGGATGACGGCCTGCATCGGTACCGGTGCTTTGGGCAGACCGCGGAGTTCGTACATGCCGATCTGCAGCGTCGCCAGGTAGGTGGAGGTCGGTTCGGGCTGCTCGTAGGTCCACACGGTCTGGCCCGCGCGGACCCTCCGGGACACCAATTCTCCCGGAGCCACCGCATAGTAGGGGCTGTCGGTGCTGATCGTGATTCGATAGCTTGCCTTCGAACTGGGATGGTCGTCGCAGGGAAACCATGTCGGTGAACCGTTGGGCTGGCCGGCTACCAGGGCGCCGTTGGACAACTCCTCGAAACCCACCTCGCCCCAAACCGTTCGGATGGGCCGCGGTGTCCCGCCGTAGCGCACCACGACCGACATCGCCGCCCCGGCGGGCAGTGCGGCACCCAGTCGGATCCGCAGCTTGCCCGCCGACACCCCGAAATGCGTTGGGCGCGAGCCATTGACGGTCACCTTGGTGACCGACATCATGTCGGCCAGATCCAACGTGAATGTCTGCAGCGACGCCAGTGTGACGGTGGTGATGGTCGCCGTTCCGGTGAGCCGGTTGCTGGCGACCTTGTACTCCAGGTCAAGTTCGTAGCGCGACACCCGGTAGCCGAAGTTGCCGTTATCGGGCAGGTAGGGGTCGATTACCGGTGGTGCGCCGCGCTTCTTGGCTGCAGGTTTCACTCCGGGGGCCCCTGTTCGGCCCGCTGCCGCCTGGCCTTGGCCCGCTTTCGCGAAACCGTCCACGGCGCAATGGGATTGCCCTGCCACCGCGTCGAGGCCGGCACCTCATCACCCCGCATCACCAAGGACGCCGGACCGATCGTCGCGCCGCCGCCGATCCGCGCCGCCGGCAAGGCCACGCAGTGCGGGCCCAGGGTCGCACCCGCCTCCAGGACGACGGTGTCCATCCTCATGATCCGATCGTGGAACAGGTGCGTCTGCACCACGCAGCCACGGTTGACCGTGCTGGCGTCACCCAGTCCGACCAGGTCCGCCTCCGGTAGCCAATAGGTTTCGCACCACACCCCGCGACCGATCTTCGCCCCGAGCGCACGCAGCCACAGGTTCATGATCGGCGTGCCGTTGGCGGCGCGGGCGAACCACGGTGCGGCCACCGCCTCCACGAAGGTGTCGGCCACCTCGTTTCGCCAGACGAACGAAGACCACAGCGGCGATTCCCCGGCCCGGATCCGGCCCACCACAAGCCATTTCGCGACTACCGCGATCACCCCGGCTACCAGGCCCGCGATCAGAACGACCACCCCGCACGCCACCGCGGCCCACCCGTAGCCGACCTGAAGGATCAGATACTGCAATACCGTCAGCACCGCTGCGGCGATCCCGAAGGAGACCACCATGGGCACCGCACGGCAGGTCTCCACGGCACCCCGCATCACCTTCAGTCGCAGGGGAGGGGCAAAAGTCAAGGAGGCGTCGGCGGTGTCGGCCTGGCGGCGAAGCCGCACCGGTGGGCTGCCCAGCCACGACGATCCGGTCTTGGCCTTCGGCGGGGTGGCAGACAGCACCGCCACCAGACCGTCGTCGGGAACTCGCCGGCCGGGCTGGGTGATACCCGAGTTGCCCAGGAACGCCCGCTTACCGACACAGGCCTGGGCGATATGAAGCCAGCCCCCGCCGAGCTCGTAGGACGCCACCATGGTGTCGTCGGCCAGGAACGCTCCGTCCTCCACGACGGTGAACTTGGGGATCAGCAGGGCTGTCGATATCTCGGTGTCCCGGCCGATCTTGGCGCCGAGGATCCGCATCCACACCGGGGTGAGCAGGCCGGCATAGAGCGGGAACAGGTAGTTGCGGGCGGCATCCATCAGGCGCTCGGTCGCCCACAGTTGCCACCCGATGCGGCTGCGCACCGGGTGATAGCCCTCCCGCAGCCCGACGGACAGCACCCGCACCCCGATCACCGTCAGCACCGCATAGACCGCTGCCGCGGTGATCGCCGCCACCGGAATCCACGGTGCGCCGGCGCGGACCGCATCCCCGAGGCTCCCTGTGCTTCGGGCCGCCCATGCCAGGACGCCCAGGCCGGCGGCCAGCGCGAACAGCGGCAGTGCGCCCAGAAGCAGTGACGAGACACCGTAGATCGGCACCCAGTGCACGGCGCGCGGTGGCCGCTGGTCCGGCCACGGGTGGCGTGCCTTGCCGGACTTCACCGCCGGTGACCCCTTCCAGTACTGGCCGGACTTCACCTTCCGAACCACCGCCGAGCCCGCGGCGACGTCGGCGTCCTTACCGATCACCGAGCCCGGGAACAGTGTTGTGCGTGCGCCGATCGTCGCGTCGTTGCCGACCGTGATCGGCCCGACGTGGAAAACGTCACCGTCGATCCAATTGCCGGACAGGTCCACTTCAGGCTCGATCGAACTGCGGTGTCCTAGTGTGAGCATGCCCGTTACCGGGGGTGAGGAATGTAGGTCCACCCCCTTGCCGATCGAATTACCAAGGGCGCGAGCGTAATACACCATCCAGGGCGCGCATGCCAGGTTCTCCGCGCCACTGGCCTCGGCAAGTCGCTCAGCAAACCAGACCCTCAGATGTACCCACCCGCCACGTGGATAGATTCCGGGCTTCAAGCCGGCGAGCAGGAGGCGCGCACCCACGACGGCGATCCCCATCCGCCCCAGTGGCGTGATGAAGATGACGAAGGCCAGGACCACCAGCCACCACGGCAGCGTCACCAGCCAAGGCAACGGATGTAACGCCGCGGCGACGTTGTTGGCCAGCGCCAGCCAGGTCAGCCACTGCAGGCCGGTGAGAGTGGCCAGCGGCAGCGACAGCGCGACCTGTGCCGCTCGCGCGGCGAGCGGCACGGGCAGCACCGTGCGCGGGATCACGGCTTCCGGTGTGGGGCGCTGCGAGTCGAGGTCGGCCAGGAAGCCGGCAAGCGACCCGAGTCGGGGATGGTCGTAGAGGTGGGCGACCGTCATCTCGGGGTACCGACCGCGTAGCGACACCACCAGCTGAGCCGCGGACAGCGAGCCGCCGCCCAGGGCGAAGAAGTCCGCCTCCGGGCCGTCGACGACGGCGCCCAGGACGTCCTGCCACTGGTCGGCCAGCCAGCCCATGGTGCCGCCCAGCTGAGATCCGACGTCGGGGACGTCGCCCGGCGGAGGCCAGGGCAGCGCGGCGCGATCGACCTTGCCCGAGGTCCGGGTGGGCAGCTCGTCGAGCAGCACAAGCCGCGGCACCAGTGCGGCAGGCATCGAGTCGGCGAGTAGGGCGCGGGCTGCCGAAAGGTCGAATGACGGATCGGCCGAAGCGATGTAGCCGACCAATACCGGTGTGCCGCTGGCGGTTTTGCGCACGGCGGCCGCACCACCGCTGACACCCGGCAGGTTGACCAGTGCCGAGTCGACCTCGCCGAGTTCGATACGTCTGCCGCCGACCTTCACCTGGTCGTCGGCGCGGCCCTGAAAGTACAGACCATCGGACTCCAGCCGGACCAGGTCGCCGCTGCGGTAGGCCCGCGGCCACCCGAGCGAGGGCATCGGGGCGTACTTCTCGGCGTCCTTCTCCGGGTCGAGGTAGCGGGCCAGACCCACCCCGCCGATCACCAGCTCGCCGACCTCGCCCAGTTCGACCGGCTGGCCTTCGCCATCGACCACGGCCAGATCCCAGCCGTGCAGCGGAAGGCCGATGCTGACCGGTCCGCCGCCGACCAGTTGCGCCCCGCAGGCGACCACCGTGGCTTCCGTGGGCCCATAGGTGTTCCACACCTCGCGGCCTTCGACCGCCAGCCGCTCACCCAGTTCCGGCGGGCACGCCTCGCCGCCGAAGATCAGCAGCCGCACTGCTTCCAGGGCCTCGGCCGGCCACAACGCCGCCAGCGTCGGAACCGTGGACACCACGGTGATGTCCCGGGAGACCAGCCACGGCCCGAGATCCATTCCGCTGCGCACCAGGGCGCGGGGAGCCGGCACCAGGCAGGCCCCGTTACGCCATGCCAGCCACATCTCCTCGCACGAGGCGTCGAAGCCCACCGAAAGCCCGGCGAGAACCCGATCGTCGGGCCCGATCGGATTGTGCTGCAGGAACATCCACGCCTCGGCATCGACGAACGCCGCGGCGTTGCGGTGCGTCACCGCCACGCCTTTGGGAGTCCCCGTGGACCCGGAGGTGAAGATGATCCAGGCGTCATCGCCCGGCTCCGGCGGTGACGCACCCTGGCCGTGTGAGGATCCGGGGCCCAGGTTCAATCCGGTCTCGGTGATCACCCCGGCAACCCCGGCCTCGGAGAACACCAGCTGCGCCCGCTCGTCTGGGTCATCGGCGTCCACGGGCACATAGGCGGCGCCCGCGGCGAGGACGGACAAGATCGCCAGGTACAGCGAACAGCTCCCCGACGGCATCCGGATTCCCACCCGGTCGCCTCGTCCGATACCGCGGGCGGACAGCCACCGCGCACCGGCCCGGATATCGGAGCTGACCTCGGCGTAGCTCAGCTGAACTTCGCCGTCGTCGATCGCCGTCGCCTCGGGGTACGCCGCAGCCGTGTGGTGGAGGATGTCGACCAGCGTTCGCGGTGGCGGCGCGTGCTCCGAAAGCAGGTATTGGGACGGAATCCGGGGCGACGCCACGTCTGAGAATCCTAGGGTCTGGCGACCTGCCGTGCGGGGTGGTCGCGCGCACCCGACTCGCGTGGCCGGCCGGGACCTGACAGACTGGCGGCGCAGAGGGGAGTATTCCTTCGCCGCGGTGTCGTCACCACGTCGGCCGCCCGTCGGTCGTCCGGTTCCGCGGGCCGGTTCAGCCCACTCCGGGGGTCCGGCGGAAGAGACCTCGGGCTTGAGCGGAAAGAAGTCGTAGCCGACGACCCGAAAGGTCTGCCTCGTGAATGTTTCCTCCGTCGAGTGGATGATCACCCTCGCGGTGACGCTGGCGGTCCTTCTGTTCGACGTCGTCGTCTTCGCCCGCCGCCCGCATGAGCCCAGCCGACGCGAATGCGTGGTCGCGCTCAGCGTCTACGTCGGACTGGCGGTGTTGTTCGGCCTATGGGTGTGGCATTTCCACGGCAGCCGATTCGGTCTGGAGTTCTACGCCGGCTGGCTCACCGAGTACAGCCTCTCGATCGACAACCTGTTCATCTTCATCATCATCATGGCCAGCTTCAAGGTGCCCAAGATCTATCAACAGCAGGCACTGCTGGTCGGCATCGTGCTCGCGCTGGTGTTTCGCGGCATCTTCATCGCCCTGGGTGCTGTCGCCATTGCGGAGTTCTCGTGGATCTTCTACCTGTTCGGCGCATTCCTGGTGTACACCGCCATCAAGCTGGTCCGGAATACCGACCACAGCGATGACGCCGACAACGCTGTGGTCCGCTTCGCCAAGACCTACCTCAACACCACCGACGAATGGCACGGGCTGAAGCTCTACGTCAAGCAGAACAACAAGCGTCTGATGACACCGATGTTTCTGGTGATCGTCGCGCTGGGCACCACCGATCTACTCTTCGCGGTGGATTCGATCCCGGCGATCTACGGACTCACCAGCGAGCCCTACCTGGTTTTCACCGCGAATGTGTTCGCCCTGATGGGGCTGCGGCAGCTGTACTTCCTGCTGGGTGATCTGCTCAACCGGCTGGTGTATCTGTCTCAGGGGCTGGCGATCATCCTGTTCTTCATCGGCGTCAAGCTGCTGCTGCACGCTCTGCATGAGAACGAGCTGCCGTTCATCAACGGCGGTGAAGGACTCAACGTCCCGGAGATCCCCACCCTGTTCAGCCTTGCGGTCATCGTGCTGACGCTCCTGCTGACGATGGTGGCCAGCCTGATCAAGACCAGGGTCAGCCGTTAGGCCCAGTTGTTGAATCCGCCCTCGGGCCCCAGCATCCGCTCGAGGCGGCTGCGATTGATTTTGGCGATCTCGTTGACCAAGACCTTGCGCTCGGTTTCGGTGTCGTTGTGCATCCGGTCGACGATCGCGGCGATCACGGCCGCGACCGAACAATCCGGCCCGACGTACATGAGGAAGCCGAAGCCGAACTTCTCGGCGTATCCGCTGGCCGAACTGTCCAACAGTTGCATCACCCCGGGGCGGGAGTCCCACAGCGCGCACTGCTCGGCATGGGACCGGGCGCTGCCGGGTCGGCTGCCGATCGCTGGATACGCCTGCAGGATGTCGTCGACCGAGTCCTTCGACAAGGCGAACAGCAGCGCGTCGGCCTTGCGGTAGAGGGCGTCGTGATCGGCGTAGGGCCGGGCCTTGGCCAGGTCCGCAGCCATGATGACGCTGTTGCAGCACTCGAACAGCGCGTGTACGGCCTTGCGGGTCGGCAGCCGGTTGAACGCCTCTAGACCGACGCCTTGGTGTAACAACACCCTGTGATCATGGAAAACCCAAAGGACAGCCGGGTAACCGCGCGTTACGGCTGGGAAAACTCTGCTGCAGTGACCCCTGACTCGGTGACCCCTGGCTCAGTGACCCCTGACTCGGTGACCCCTGACTCAGTGACCTTCGGCGGCGAACCGCTGACGGGACCGTTCCACCTCGGCCTCGGCCTCGGCACGCCCGACGAAATCGGCGCCCTTGACGTGTTTGCCCGGCTCGAGATCCTTGTAATGCACGAAGAAGTGCTTGATCGCTTCGATTTCGAACTGCGGCACGTCGCCCAGATCCTGGATGTGGTCCCAGCGCGGGTCACCGGCGGGAACGCACAGCACCTTGTCGTCGCCGCCGGCCTCGTCCACCATCTGGAACATGGCAACCGGTCGGACCTCGACGAGCACGCCCGGATGCACCGATTCAGGCAGTAGCACCAGAGCGTCGAGAGGATCGCCGTCCTCGCCCAGAGTGTCCTCGATAAAGCCGTAATCGGCCGGATAGCCCATCGGCGTGTAGAGGTAGCGGTCCAGCCGCAACCGGCCGGTCTCGTGGTCGACCTCGTACTTGTTGCGCTGGCCTTTCGGGATCTCGATCGTGACGTCGAACTGCACCGCGCCGCTCCTCCTGCTGTCCAGTCGCCTCTCGTGGGTGGTGGACGACGGGAAATACCATAACGAGGGATTCGCGTCGGCACGGCCTCGTTGGGCACAATGAGACTCAATACCTAGGGAGAGTCATGCTTCGCACACACCGGCGCGGTAGCCACGTGCTTCTTGCCGCCGCCGTCATCGCGGTGGTTGCGGTGATCGTGGCGGCGGCTGCTCTGCTGACCTCCGGTGGTCGGAGTAACGCCTCGGTACCTGCCCCGCGCCCGCCGGCAACGTCCAAACCGGCGCTGGTGCCTCTAGCCGACTCGGCGGCCGTGCCGACCACCGCCGGTATGACGTCGGCTTTGGCGGCGGCCGTTGCCAATCCGAATCTCGGCAATCTCAGCGGTCGGATCACCGACGCGATGACCGGCAATCAGATCTGGGAATTGCGGGCAGGATTTCCCATGCAGCCGGCCTCGACCAACAAGATCCTCACCGCGGCCGCCGCCCTGCTGACCCTGGACCGCACCGCGCGGGTGACCACCACGGTGCAGGCCGCCGACCAGACCCGGATGCCGGGCGTCGTGGTTCTCGTCGGCGGCGGTGACCCCACACTCTCGGCCGCGCCGCCGAACGAGGACACCTGGTATCGCGACGCGGCCCGGATCGCCGACCTGGCCGACCAGGTCCGCAAGAGCGGAATCAAGGCGACGGCCGTCCAGGTCGACAACTCGCTCTTCAGCGGGCCGGATCTGGCGCCGGGCTGGGATCCGGCTGATATCGCCGGCGGCGACATCGCCCCCATCCAGTCGGTGATGCTCGACGCCGGACGGATCCAGCCGACGACCCTGGAGTCCCGGCGGTCCCCGACCCCGGCACTCGACGCCGGCCGGGCCCTGGCGTCCGCCCTCGGCGTGGATCCGGCCAAGGTCACCATCGCACCGGGCCCCGCGGAAGGTCGCCAGTTGGCGTCTGTTCAATCCGCGCCGCTGATGGAACGGCTGCGGCAGATGATGACCGCGTCGGACAACGTGATGGCCGAAACCATCGGGCGCGAGGTCGCCCGCGCGACCGGACACCCTTCGAGCTTCGCCGGGTCGGTCGACGCGGTGACCGCCAAGCTGGCTGCGGTCAACATCGATATGACCGGTGCTTCACTGGTGGACTCCAGCGGACTGTCGATCGCCAACCTGCTCACCTCGAACACTCTCGACGAGGTGATCAACGCCGCCGCCGGTCCGGACCAGCCGGCACTGCGGCCGCTAGTGGACATGCTTCCGGTCGCCGGCGGCAGTGGCACCCTCTCGGATCGGTTTCTCGGCGCGAACCTGAAGTCCTCGGCTGGCTGGCTGCGGGCCAAGACCGGATCACTCACCAAGACCAACTCACTGGCCGGCATCGTCACCGATGTCGACGGCAGGGTGCTCACCTTCGCTTTCATCTCCAACAACGCCGGCATGGAAGGCCGCACCCGGCTGGATGCCCTGGCTTCGATTCTGCGCACCTGCGGCTGCGGTTCATGACCTCGCCCGGCAGGTCATGAGCCGGTGTCTTCGCCCTCGGAACTGAGCGTCGGTCGCGCCGTCGACTGGCAGTTCGCCGCGACGGTGGGTGCGCGCCTGGCCCGCTCAGCCACGCCGGCCAGCGACTACACCCGGCGGCAGGCCATCGACGATCTCGCCGAGGCCGCCCTGGCCGCCGAGGCGCATGTACGGGAGATCACCCAACTCATCTCCGGGGAGCCACCGCCTCCGGCCCGCATCGTCGACCGTCGGCAGTGGATCCGTTCAGCCACCGATTCCATGCGGGTGATGACGGGGGGTGCCGACAGTCCGAGCAATCCCATCAGCGGCCGCATCACCGGGGCTCAGACCGGCGCGGTGCTGGCCTACATCTCATCGGGAATCCTCGGGCAGTACGACCCGTTTGCCGAGGACGAATCCGGCCGCGGCGCGCTACTGCTGGTCTATCCGAATGTCATCTCCGTCGAGCGGCAGTTGAAGATCTCCCCGAAGGACTTCCGTCTGTGGGTGTGTCTGCACGAAGTCACTCACCGCGTGCAGTTCACCGCCAATCCTTGGCTTTCCCAACACATGTCGAGTGCGCTTGCCGTTCTGACATCGGAACGCGACGACGATATCGGCGAGGTGGTCGGCAGGCTGGCGGAGTTCGTCCGTGACCGCCGCAGTGCCGGTGCCGACCCGCACCACGCGGGCGTGCTGGGCCTGATGCGTGCAGTGCAGTCCGAGCGGCAACGGGAGGCGCTGGACCAACTTCTGGTGCTGGGCACGTTGCTCGAGGGCCACGCCGACTATGTGATGGATGCCGTCGGGCCGTCGGTCGTCCCGTCGGTCCACCTCATCCGGAGGCGCTTCGACGACCGTCGGGAGCGCAAGCAGCCACCGGTTCAGCGCTTGCTGCGCGCACTGCTCGGCGTTGACGCCAAGCTCAGCCAGTACACCCGCGGCCGGGCTTTCGTCGACCACGTGGTCGGCCGCGTCGGTATGGAGCGTTTCAACGCGGTGTGGTCCGGGCCGGGCGCGCTGCCACTGCCCTACGAGATCGAAGCTCCCCAGCGGTGGATCGACCGGGTCCTGCTCTAGCCGCACTTCGTGCGAAGGTGGCCGGTTTCGCCGCCACCTCGCTCGAGGACGCCCAAACCTGGTGTGTGGCACTTTCCGGCGGGCCGGACTCGCTGGCGCTGACCGCGGCGGCCGCGGCGGTGCGCCCGACCACCGCGCTGATCGTCGACCATGGCCTGCAGACCCAATCGGCGGCTGTCGCAGAGACCGCGCGCGAGCAGGCCATGGACCTCGGTTGCATCGCCGCGCGCGTTCTGCGCGTGCAGGTGGGAGCCACCGGCGGCCCGGAAGCCGCTGCCCGAAATGCCCGATACCCGGCACTGCAGGCCGCCCGCGACGGGGCACCCGTGCTGCTGGCCCACACCCTCGACGATCAGGCCGAAACGGTGCTGCTGGGCTTGGGCCGCGGCTCCGGGCCCCGGTCCATCGCCGGGATGCGCCCCGCTGATCCGCCGTGGTTTCGCCCTCTGCTCGGCGTACGCCGGAGCACCACCCACCAGGTGTGCGCCGAGTTGGGACTGACCGCGTGGGATGACCCGCACAACAGCGACCACCGGTTCACCCGGGTGCGGCTGCGCGCCGAGGTGCTGCCGCTCTTGGAGGACGTGCTCGGCGGTGGCGTGGCCGAAGCCCTGGCGCGGACCGCCTCGGCCCTGCGTGAGGACACCGACGCCCTGGATGCACTGGCGCTGGATGCACTGGGCCGCGCTTCGTCCGCCGGGGGAGGCGGACTTGAGGTCGCCGCGATCGCCGACCTGCATGGTGCGCTGCGGCGGCGGGGGCTCCGCGCCTGGCTGCTGGCCGGCGGGGCCACCGACTTGACCGACCAACAGATCCGCTCGGTGGACGCGCTGGTGACGGCATGGCGCGGCCAGGGCGGGGTTGCGGTGGGGTGCGATACGCCTCGGACCCGGCTCTTCGCGGAGCGCCGCGCCGGTGTGCTGACACTGCGCACCGAGCCGGTCTGATTGTCCTGCCGGGTGCACCCATGGCACGCTGTGGGCGTGTCGGCGAATGAGCTGTACCCCGGGGACATCAAGTCGGTTCTGGTGTCCGAGGAGCAGATCCACGCGCGTACGTGCGAACTCGGTGCGGAGTTGGGACGCGACTATGCCGCCACCGATGAGGACCTGCTTCTCGTCACGGTGCTCAAGGGGGCGGTCATGTTCGTGACCGATCTGGCCCGGGCCATCCCGGTGCCCACCCAGTTGGAGTTCATGGCCGTCAGTTCCTACGGTTCGTCCACCTCGTCGTCCGGGGTGGTGCGCATCCTCAAGGACCTCGACCGCGATATCGCCGGCCGTGACGTGCTCATCGTGGAGGACATCGTCGACTCGGGGCTTACGTTGTCGTGGCTGCTTCGCAACCTGGCCACCCGTCAGCCCAAGTCGTTGCGGGTGTGCACGCTGCTGCGCAAACCGGACGCGGTGCGCACCGATGTCGACATCGCCTACGTCGGATTCGACATCCCCAACGATTTCGTCGTGGGTTACGGCCTGGACTACGCGGAGCGCTACCGCGACCTGCCCTACATCGGGACGCTGGAGCCCAAGGTGTACGAGCCCAGTCCCGCCTAAGTCAGTTCCCAGATCGCGGTCACCGCGAAGCTGACCGTCTGCTGGCCCGGCTGCAGTGGGACGTCGGCGGCCATCGCGGCCTGCGGGACGGGCACCGGTCGCGGCGGATTAGCTTCCGGTGCTTCGGAAATCGACAGGATCTTGCCCAGTGACAGTCCGGACAAGTCGGCGTACTGCTGGGCCCGGTTCCGGGCGTCCTCGAACGCCTTGGCCCGCGCGTCGCTGACCATCTGCGAGTCGTCCTGAATCGAGTAGGTCACCGAGTTGATGCGGGCGGCGTTGCCGCCGATGTTGATCACGGTGCTCAGTGCTTCCGAGGCGGCGTCGAGTTCCCGGATCGTCAGCGCGATGTTGTTGTTGGCCCGGTAGCCGGTGATGACGGCGTTGTCGCCCATCTGGGGTTGGACGTTGACCGTTGTGGTGCTGATGTCCTTGGTGTCGAATCCGCGGCCGCTGAGCGCGTCGATCACCGCCTTCTGGCGTTCGTTGACCTGGTTCATCGCCGCCGCGGCGTCGGGGGCGACAACCTCGATACCCACGTCGGCGGTGACGGTGTCCGGCGTTCCCTGAACCTTGCCCGACCCGACGACCGTCACCTGCCGGGCGTTGCCCTGAGGCGGGGGAGCGGAGTCGCACCCGGCAAGCACGCCGGCGAGGATCGGAGTGACCAAAAGGGCCGCAAGGCGGGCAGCGCGCGGATTGGGCATGAGACACGGTAGCGCGTCGCGGGCGGGGTCTACGACCACCTGAGGTGTCCCAGGAAATCCAGTAGCTCACTGTTGATCTCTTCGGCTCGCTCCTGCTGAATCCAGTGCCCGGCGCCGTCGAGCATCACTTGGCGGTATGGACCTTTTGCCACCTCACGGGCCCGATCCATCCTCGTGAAGTTCAGCACCGGGTCGTCGGAACCGCCGACGAATAATGCGGGCACTTCGATGCTGTCGACAGCGGGCGAGCCCATGATGTTCCAGTTGCGCTCGAAATTGCGGTACCAGTTCAGCGCTCCGGTGAACCCCGTCCGGGTGAACTCTTCGACGTAGTGGTCGAGCGCGGCCTCGGTCAACCAGTCCGGGAGCCGGTCCGGTTCGGGAAGCCGGTCGATGAAACCCTGCGGACCCGGTGCCAGCATCCGGAGCGCGGCGGCCTCGTCGGTGGGGGTGCGCATCCCGCCCAGCATCCGCCGCATGGCACGGCGCGGGTCGGCGGCCATCTCCGCGTCGGCGACCCCGGGTTGCTGGAAGTACAGGATGTAGAAGAAGTGCTCCCCGAAGATCCGCCGGAACGCTTCAGTCGGCGGGGTCAGTGGCCGCGGCACCGGCGGCACGCTCAATCCGGCGACGGCGGCCACCCGATCCGGATGTAGCAGCGGGGTACTCCAGGCCACCACCGCTCCCCAGTCATGTCCGACGATTGCGGCCTGTTCGGCCCCGACGGCGTCCAGCAGCGCGATCAGGTCCCCGGTCAGCGCGGTGATGTCGTAGGCCTCGACCGCTTTCGGGCACGACGATCCGCCGTACCCGCGCTGATCCGGGGCCAGCACGCGGTACCCGGCGGCTGCCAGGGCGGGCATCTGATGGCGCCAGGAATAGGCCAGTTCGGGGAAGCCGTGGGCCAGGATCACCACGGGCCCGTCCGCCGGACCGGCCTCGAAGACCCGCAGCCGAACCCCGTTGACGTCGACTAACGCTGAGGTGACCACAGCCTTCAGCCAAGCACAGACAGTCAAGCTTGAGGCAAGCCGGTAGAACCATTCGGTGACGGAAACCCCGAGGGAACCGCCGGACGTTGGGGTAACGGTAGCCTGAGACACTGCAGGCAGCGCAGATGGAAGGACGGGGCCCCCGCGGGGGCGAATGCTTGATGAACCGCAAAAACGTTATTCGCACCTTGACGGTGATCGCTGCCGTGTTGCTGCTGGGTTGGTTGTTCCTGTACTTCAACGACGACACCCGCGGCTTCAAGCCGGTCGACACCTCGGTGGCGGTCGCCCAGATCAAATCCGACAACGTCAAGCTCGCCCAGATCGATGACCGTGAACAGCAGGTGCGCCTGGAGTTGAAGAGCGGCAACGGCGACACCGCCAACTCGACGAAGGTGATCGCCAAATACCCGACCGGCTATGCGGTACCGCTGTTCGACTCGTTGAACGGCAAAGGCATCAAGACCAACACGGCGGTCAACCAGCCCAGCGTGCTGGGTTCCCT
>DAIPYT010000038.1:0-23576 GCA_036782595.1 Mycobacterium sp.
GTCGGCGGATCAGTTCGGCAGGTCGGCGGCGATCCTGCTGGGAGATCTGTCGCTGGTGTGGGCAGACGACATCGTGGCCGGGGCGCAGCTGCCCGCCGACGCGGCCCGCCGCGTCCAGCGGGTGTGGTCGGACATCCGCACCGAGGTGCTCGGCGGTCAGTACCTCGACATCGTCGCCGAATCCAGCGGCACGCATTCCATCGCGACGGCGATGAACGTCAACACCTACAAGACGGCGTCCTACACGGTGTCCCGACCGCTCCAGTTGGGTGCGGCCGCCGCCGCCGACCGCCCCGAGGTGCAGGCCGCCTTCCACAGTCTCGGCAACGACCTCGGCGTCGCGTTCCAACTGCGCGACGACGTGCTCGGCGTGTTCGGCGACCCAGCCGTCACCGGAAAGCCGTCCGGCGATGACCTGCGGTCCGGCAAGCGCACGGTCCTGTTGGCCGAGGCCGTCGAACGGGCCGAGCGCTCCGATCCGGGCGGCGCCGCACTGCTGCGCTCCTCGATCGGCACCGAACTGACCGATTCCCAGGTCCGCGACCTGTGTTCGGTCATCGAATCGGTCGGCGCCCTGGCCGCCGTCGAGGACCATATCGGCCTGCTGACCCGGCGCGCACTGGACGCTCTTGAGCAGGCACCGATCAACGCACCGGCGAAAACGGGTCTGACCGAGCTCGCCGGATTGGCCGCCAACCGGTCGGCCTAGACACAGATGTCCGCATCACCCACCACGGCCTACACGCCAACCGGACTGGCTCGACTGCGGGCATTCGTCCGCAGTGACGAAAGCCGGCCCGCCCAGCTGGGATTCGTCGGCGCGACACTGATCGCCATAGGGGGCCTCGGGGCCGGCAGTACCCGTCTGCACGATCCGTCACTGGAGGCGCTGCAGCTGTCCTGGCTGCGATTCGGCCACGGCCTGGTGGTGTCCTCGCTGCTGCTGTGGTCCGGTGTGCTGGTGATGCTGGCTGCCTGGATCTGGCTGGGCCGCAGGCTATTTGACGGCCGGCCGGCCAGTGAGTACACGATGATCGCCACCACCGGCTTCTGGCTGCTGCCGATGTTGGTCAGCGTCCCACTGTTCAGCCGGGATACCTATTCATACCTGGCCCAGGGTGCGCTGCTGCGGGACGGCTTCGACCCCTATGTAGTGGGTCCGATCGAGAATCCGAATGTGTTGTTGGACAACGTCAGTTCGGTGTGGACCACGACCACTGCGCCCTACGGCCCGGCCTTCATCCTGATCGCCAAGTTCGTCACGATGCTCGTCGGGAACAACACGGTGGCCGGAACCGTGCTGCTGCGGCTGTGCATGCTGCCCGGATTGGCGCTGTTGATCTGGGCCGCTCCGCGGGTGGCTCGACACGTCGGCGCCAACGGTGCGGTGGCACTGTGGATCTGCGTGCTCAACCCGCTGGTGATCATCCACCTGATGGGTGGTGTGCATAACGAGATGCTGATGGTGGGCCTGATGATGGCCGGTATCGCGCTGACCTTCGCCGGTCGGCATATCGCCGGATGCGCAATGATCGCCGTGGCCGTCGCGGTCAAGGCCACCGCGATCCTTGCGTTTCCGTTCATGGTGTGGGTCTGGGTTCGCCACCTGGGCGGCAATCGGGTGCGGGCCTTTCTGCTCGCGTCGGCGACTGCCCTGGTCACCTTCATTGCGGTGTTCGGGGTGCTCTCCGGGCTCGCTGGAGTCGGCCTCGGCTGGCTGACCGCGCTGCAGGGATCGGTGCGAATCATCAACTGGCTCACCGTTCCCACGGCGCTGACCAACCTCATTGACGCGGTGGTCGGGATCGTCCTGCCGGTCGACTTCTACGCTGTTCTCGACGTCGCCCGGCTAATCGGGATCGGAATCATCCTGGTGTCCCTTCCCATCCTGTGGTGGCGATTCCGGCACACCGACCGCGAGGCACTGCAGGGCATCGCCTGGGCCATGTTGGTGGTCGTGCTGTTCGTCCCGGCTGCACTGCCCTGGTACTACACCTGGCCGCTGGCCGTGGTGTCGGCGTTGGCGCAGTCCCGGGCCGAGGTGGCACTCATTGCGGGCTTCTCGACGTGGATCATGGTGATCTTCAAACCGGACGGCTCCCACGGGATGTACTACTGGCTGCACGTACTGCTTGCGACAGGGTGCGCGGTGGCCGCCTGGTATGCCCTGGCCAAAGCCGACCGGCCGGTGGTTCAGTAGGCCGGCTCAGTAAGCCCGCTCAGTAAGCCATGGCTTGCGCTCGCCGAAGCACCTCACGCGCCTGGTGGGCGTGCAGCGCATCGACCGGCCGGGCGTTGGGCAGCGCATCGCGGACACCGTCGCGGGTCAAGGTGAGCGTCGGGTCGGGGGTGAACAACCACCGCAAGATCTCCGCGTCGCGGTATCCGCCGTCGCGCAGCACCGCCAAGAGCCCGGTCAGCGCCTTGACCACGTGCGCTCTCCCAGATCCGGAGACCGTCAAGAACGCCTGCGGAACCACCGGAATGCCATTGCGGCGCACCGCCAACAGCTGACCTTCCCGCAATTGCTGGTGCACCTTCGTCACCGCTATACCCAACAACTCTGCGACGGCGGGGAGGTCGTACACCGGTTCACTTGGGTCGAGAACGTCCTCACCGGTCGGAATGCTGCTCACCGCTTCAGTCTAGGGCCGGACCCCGACCGCCCACTTAGGATGGGTCCGTGACGTCGGATCCCCTCGTCGGCGCGGTGCTCGACGGCCGCTATCGCGTCGAGACCCCCATCGCCAGTGGCGGGATGTCGACGGTGTACCGCGGACTCGACATGCGCCTCGAGCGGCCGGTGGCGCTGAAGGTGATGGATGCCCGCTACGCGCGCGACCATCAGTTCCTGGCCCGGTTTGCCCGCGAGGCGCGTGCGATCGCGCAACTGAAGCACCCAGGCCTCGTGGCGATTTACGACCAGGGTCAGGATGCCACGCACCCGTTTCTGGTGATGGAACTCGTCGAGGGCGGAACCCTGCGTGAACTATTGAGCGAACGCGGACCGATGCCGCCGCACGCCGTCGCGGCGGTTTTGCGCCCGGTGCTCGGCGGCCTGGGCGCAGCTCACCGAACCGGGTTGGTTCACCGCGACATCAAACCCGAGAACGTGCTGATCTCCGACGACGGCGAGGTCAAGCTCGTCGATTTCGGCCTGGTACGGGCAACCGCGGAGGCGGGTATCACCTCGACCAGTGTCATTCTCGGGACAGCGGGCTATCTGTCACCCGAGCAAGTCGAGGGGCGCCCCACCGGACCGCGCAGCGATGTCTACTCTGCGGGCATCATGGCGTTCGAATTGCTCACCGGGGCTGTACCTTTCCGGGGCGATAACGCGCTCAGCGTGGCCCACCAGCGGCTGGAACGCGACGTTCCCCCACCCAGTTCGACAATCGACGGTGTCCCCCCGCAATTCGATGAGTTCATCGCCCGGGCCACCGCTCGCGATCCGGAGGACAGGTTCGCCGATGCCGTCGTGATGGGTGCGCAACTGGAGACGATCGCAGAGGAGTTGGGCCTGCCGACTTTCCGAGTCCCCGCACCGCAGAACTCGGCCGGCCATGCTGCAGCGACCGTCGTTCACCGTCGCCCGAACCCGAACCAGCCCAACAGAACCCGCCAGTTCACTCCTGAGCCACAGCGTCGCCCGCTTGTTCCGCCCGCCGTGACCCCGGTTGATCATGACTTCAAAAATGACTTCGAGAATAACTTCGAAAATGATGGGGCCCACGACGAATACCCCGACGAACCAAGGCAATTCGCCGGGATTGACATCGATGAGTTCCACTTTGCGCGGCAGCGAAGCCGGCGTGCAGTGGTGTTCTGGATGCTGGCGGTACTGGTGCTCAACGGTGCGGTGGCGGCCGCGGCGTGGAGCCTCGGGATGAACTATCAGGGACTGTTGGGCCCCTAGTCGCGCAGCATCTCCGCCACGAGGAATGCCAGTTCCAGGCTCTGCTGGGTGTTCAGCCGCGGGTCGCAGGCGGTTTCGTAACGACCCGACAGATCGGAGTCGGAAATGTCCTGCGCACCACCTAGGCATTCGGTGACGTTCTCCCCGGTGATCTCCACGTGGATACCGCCCGGGTGAGTGCCCAGCGCCCGGTGCACCTCGAAGAAGCCCTGCACCTCATCGACGATCCGGTCGAAGTGGCGGGTCTTGTAGCCGGTGGACGACTCGTGGGTGTTGCCGTGCATCGGGTCGCACTGCCAGATGACCTGGTGACCGGTGGCCTGAACCTTCTCGATGATCGGCGGCAGCACGTCGCGCACCTTGTTGTTGCCCAGTCGGCTGATCAGCGTCAGCCGGCCTGGCTTGTTGTGCGGGTCAAGCCGTTCGACGTACTCGACAGCGAGTTCGGGTGTCATCGTGGGACCGATCTTGACACCGATCGGGTTGGCGACCACTTCGGCGAACGCGATATGGGCGCCGTCGAGTTGACGGGTCCGCTCGCCGATCCAGATGTAGTGCGCCGAGAGGTCGTAGAGGCGGGGCTCCCCGAACTCCTCGGACAGTCTCAGCATCGCCCGCTCATAGTCGAGCACCAGGGCCTCGTGGCTGGCGTAGATCTCGGCGGTGTCCAGGTTTCGGTCATTGACGCCACAGGCGCTCATGAACCGCATACCGCGGTCGATCTCGCTGGCCAGGGCCTCATAGCGGGCCCCTGCCGGGGAGGTGCGAACGAACTCCCGGTTCCAGTCGTGCACCAGGTGCAGCGAGGCGAGTCCCGAGGCCGTCAGGGCGCGCACGAGGTTCATCGCGGCGCTGGCATTGGCGTAGGCGCGGACCAATCGCGACGGGTCGTGTTCACGCATCGCCGCATCGGGGGCGAAGCCGTTCACCATGTCACCGCGGTAGGACCTGAGGCCGAGCGCGTCGATGTCCGAGGAGCGCGGCTTGGCGTACTGTCCGGCGATTCGGGCCACCTTCACCACCGGAAGGCTGGCGCCGTAGGTCAGCACCACCGCCATCTGGAGCAGCGCGCGGACATTGGCCCGGATATGCGGTTCGGTGTTGTCGGCGAACGTCTCGGCGCAATCCCCGCCCTGGAGCAGGAAGGCCTCACCACGGGCAACTGCCGCCAGTTGTTCGGAGAGCCGCTCGATCTCCGAGGCGACCGTGACCGGGGGGACGCTTTCCAGCACGGTGCGCATTGCACGGGCCTGCTCGGGGTCCCAGCTCGGCTGTTGGGCGGCCGGCTTGGCCAACGCCGCGTCCAGCTGGGTCCGCAGGTCGGCCGGCAGCGGCGGCAGCGCCGGCAGCTGGTCGATCGGTACGTCAACGGTCCAGTTCACGCCGACCATCCTAACCGGGCTCAGCGGGGCCCTTGACCACCGCCGAGGCGGCCTACCTGCGTCGGAGCACCGGAGCCGACATCGTGGCCCGTCGTCATCAGGAGATAGCGGCGAAGGTTGTGCCTGGCGTCGACGAGGGCGTCGTGCGTCTCCGGCGGCCGGGGCGGCATCCGGGGGCTGCCGTGGGCTTCCCATAATTGGCGCAATTCCCGGGTGAAGCGCGGGATCTGCGGCGGCAGGCTGGTCATCGGCCCCCACAACTGACACAGCGCCACGTGGTCGTAGGCGCCGACCCAGGCCCACAACTCGATGGGCTCCTCGCCGTCGATACCGAAGAAATCCTCCAGTCCGGCCCGGATCTCGCGGCGGGACCGCCATAGCGGTGATGCCGGCGACGGCAATTTGGGCAACACGTTGTTACGCACCCACCGGCCTGCCGATTCCGGATCGAACTCGGTGGACACCGCGTAGAACTCTCGGCCATCCTCGGCGACGACACCGATGGAGATCAGGTCGATGATGCGTCCGTTGTCGATGAACTCTGTGTCGTAGAAGTAGCGCACGGGCTCTGCCTATCCCCCGACCCTTGCCGTTGACTGAACCTGCTGCCCGGGCGCCGGCGCGGCGTGGACCTCGCGGTCCAATTCGGCCTCGACCTCGGTGTCGCTCGGGAATCGGGGTTCACCGGCGATGACGTGTTGCAGCCAGAGGTTGGCCTGCACAAAAGGCCGACGCAGGTAGCGCTCCCGCTGCAGGGAATGGTGCATCTTGCGGGGCTTGTCCTGGTAGTGCCAACGCGCCCACGGGGAATGCGGTCGAGCCAGCCGGACGGCGCCGATCAGCAGCAGTGGGGTGAAGAACATGCCCAGCAGACCGGTCCACAGCTTGCCCTTCAACAGCACGATCACCGCGAATGCGAGGTTCAGAACCGCCAGCACGATGACGCTGGCCCGAGCCGCCGTCGAGTTCGCGTCGCGCCAGATTCCGACATCGAACAGTGACAGCGGATTGAATCCCAGCACGAGCAACCCCGCCACGGCCGCCGCAACGAAGACGGCGTCGACCGAGGTGCGGCCGTCCTCCGACCAGTAGACGTCCTGGAGGTGCAGGATCAGCGCGAATTCGTCGAGAACCAGAGCCGCGCCGATGCCGAAGAAGATGGCCGCGGCGGTGAACTGGTGGACTGTGCCGCTGCCCGCCATGGTCACCATGGCGACCCCGGATACCAGCACCAGGATCACCCCGAACACGGCGTGGTGAATGTGAGTACCGCCCTTACCGGAGATGTTGTGCGGTTGCCACCACTTACGCGGGCCGGTCCGGTTGGCGGTCGCCCGGATGTAGCGGGTGATCGATCGGGTGATGAAGAACGTCAGGATGAAAGCGATGAGGCACCACATCAGGGGTTGGCGGCCCGGGGCCACGAAATGGATGTGGAGCACGGCTAGAAACTACGCCTGCACCGGTCACCGGGGTTCCGCCGGATAGTCTGGTAGATGAGATGACCAGGTTGCCGTCGCCCGACTGGGGCAGTCTCCTCGGGCGAAGCCGATCCGGCCGCCCGGTCATGTGGCGTCTGACGCAAGTGCTCATCGTGCTGGCCGTCGCACACGCCTGCCGGATGGTCTTCGGCGACATTGCGTATCTGATCGACACCGATGTCTATCGGATGGGCGGGCAGGCATGGCTGGAGGGCCGGCCGTTGTACGCCGACGGCGTGAAGTTCCATACCGAAGGCGGTCTGGACCTGCCGTTCACCTACCCGCCGCTGTCGGCGATCGTCTTCGCTCCGCTGGCGCTGGTGTCGCTGCCGACGGCCAGTGCGGCCATCACGGTGACGACGTTGCTGCTGCTGGTGGTCTCGACCTGGATCGTGCTGACCCGCCTCGAGGTGGCGCAAACCTGGCGGGTGGGCGATTCCGCCGGAGTGCGCCGGTGGTGGCTGGCCGCTGGAGTGGTCGCGCTGGCGGTGTGGTGGCTTGAGCCCCTTCAGGCCAACTTCTCCTTCGGCCAGATCAACGTCATCCTGATGACGCTGGTGATCGCCGACTGCGTACCACGCCGCACGCCGTGGCCACGCGGGCTGCTGCTGGGGCTGGCAATCGCCCTCAAGCTGACCCCGGCGGTTTTTCTGCTGTACTTCCTCCTTCGACGCGACACCCGGGCGATGCTCACCGCTATGGCCTCCTTTGTCGCGGCCACGCTGCTGGCTTTCGCACTGGCTCCCCGGGATTCCTGGGAGTACTGGACGACGACGGTGCACAACACCGGGCGGATCGGTAACGCCACCTATCAGACCAATCAGAACGCCGCCGGCGCCCTGGCCCGGCTCGGCTTGAGCCACGGCACCCACTTCGTCGTGTGGACGTCGGCCTGCCTGGCTGTTCTGGCCCTCACCGTCTGGGCGGTCCGCCGGGTGCTGGCCGCCACCCCGGATACCAACCCCGAGCCGGCCCTGGCGCTGGTATGCGTCGCCCTGTTCGGCCTGGTTGTATCACCGGTGTCGTGGTCGCATCACTGGGTGTGGGTGCTGCCGACCATTGTGGTGACCACTGTGCTCGCCGTTCGGCGGCGCGATCCGGTGCTGGCGCTGGTCGCCGCCGCCGGCACCGCCCTGATGGTGTGGCCGCCCATCGATTTGCTGCCCGAACACCACGAATCGGCAGCGTCGTGGTGGCGACAGCTGTTCGGGATGTCGTATGTGTGGTGGGCGCTGGCGTTGATCACCGTGGCGGGGCTGCGGTCGGCAGCGCGACCGGTCAGCCCGCGGCGGTCTCAGGCATCCGCGCCGGCGGCTGAACTGGTTGGGCCGGCTTAGCCCCAGAAGCCCCCTGAGCCCCCGGTACGCCTTTCTTCAGCGACGCGGCGTAGACGTCGACGTACTCCTGTCCGGAGAGCTTCATCAGTTCGTACATCACTTCGTCGATGACCGAACGCTCAATGAAGCGGTTGCCG
The DNA here is from genome assembly GCA_036782595.1 of Mycobacterium sp. GTDB lineage: Bacteria > Actinomycetota > Actinomycetes > Mycobacteriales > Mycobacteriaceae > Mycobacterium. The sequence goes on from DAIPYT010000038.1 coordinate 8,254, forward strand.
GCCATGCCTTCGAAGCGGGAGAAGTCCATCGGCTTTCCGAAGCGAACCGTCACAGAGCCGAACCGCCACATTTTCGACCCCGGCGGGTTGACGACGTCGGTTCCGATCATGGCGACCGGAATCACCGGGACGCCGGTTTCCAGAGCCAGTCGGGCCAGCCCGCTCTTGCCCTTGTAGAGCCGGCCGTCCGGAGAACGGGTGCCCTCCGGATACATGCCGAGCAACTTTCCCTGGCTGAGGATGCGTTCAGCGGTATCGAGGGCGGCCTGCGCGGCGTCGGCGTTGGTGCGGTCGATCGGCACCTGACCGGCGACGGTGTAGAACCACCGGTTGAATGCACCTTTGATGCCCTTCCCGGTGAAGTACTCAGCCTTGGCGAGGAAGGTGATGCGACGGCGAACGACCAGCGGAAGGTAGAAGCTGTCGGCCACCGCGAGGTGGTTACCGGCCAAAATGGCCGGACCCGAATGTGGAACGTGTTCCAGGCCTTCGACTTTGGGACGTCCGAGGAAGGCCAGCAGGGGTCCCATGAAGATGTACTTGAACAGCCAGTACCACATAGGCCCTCCCTTGCTCGCTCTCCGCCCCCGCTACTTTCGGCTTACTCTACCCAGCCGCTGATACCCCGACCACACGGCGAGCGGGGTTCACGGGCAATCCTCAGACGTCCAGGTCGCTCTCCACGCCGCCGCCCAGATCGGTCTCCAGATCGGTCTCGACGACGATCGGGATGTGGTGGAACCGCACGCTCGACGACGGCGGGGTAACACCATCGCCCCCATCGCGGTGATCGGATGGCGCAGGTGGGGCCTTTCCCGTGTCGCCGGCATCGCCGGCGACCATTGCCTGGATCACCGACATCAGCGCGACACTGTGCTCGGCGATCACCGTCAGCATGGGGTGTTGTTCACCGGAGATCAATGCCGCCAGCGCGCACACCGGGCACCACACCTGCTGGCAGCGCCCGGGGCCACGCATCGACTCACCGGCCATCGCCGCGGCCGCACGCACTGCCGGATCGAGACGGTCGAGGATGGTCTGGGCGAGTCGGCGCAACTCCGGCCCGAGTTCGGCGTGTTCGCTCACTTCGGCCACACCGCCGGATCCGGCCTGAAACGCACCGTGAGTTCGCTGCCGCGCAGCGACGCGCCGGTCACGACGCAGCGGCGCAATACCGACGCCAGTCGCACCCGTCGGCGCAGGCCACCGACGCTGATGATCAGATCATCACCGGCCCGGCCCAGGCTCAGCGCGCTGGGTTCCAACGGGGGCAGCCACAACCGCATCCGGTAGACCGCATCGACTCCCGATCCCGATTCCCGGTCGACCTCGGGCCGGAGCGGTCCCGGAGGGGCCGATCCGTCCCGGTTGCGCGCCTCGTCGAGCAGTTGGGCCAGCGCTTTCGGTCCGATCGGCTCGCCGGCCAGATGCGGCGTCAGCACCAACTGCAACTCCCCGGCTGCTTGCCCCAGTTGGTCGAGCACCGACTCCTGCTCTGCGATGCGCGCGGAATACCAGTCGAAGGCGGGGTGCTCGGGCAGGTTGCGGTACTCGTAGGAGTCGTCGCGGAACAGAACCTGGTTGACGATCACCTCGTTGACGCGGACCCCCATGACGGCCAACGAGGTGAGCGCGCGCACGGTCTCTGCCACCACCACCCGTTCGGGGGTGAGCACCAGATGGGCGCCGACGCGCGGCCCGACGAGCAGCTCCGCCAGGGTCGACACGCTCAGGTGAACCGACTCCACCAACGCGACCATTGCCGCGATCCGGGGCTCATCTACGTCGGCCGCCAGTCGGCGGTGACGTGGCCAACTGCGCTCCACGTATACCGCGAAGGAGGCCGGCAGGGTCAGCATCCGCAGCGCGTCGGCGGTTGAGGCGCAGTCCACTACGACGTGATCCCACTGGCCAGATGCAGCCAGGTCCGCCACGGCCCGCAATCCCAGCACTTCCTGAAAACCCGGAATCGCCGAGATCTCCTCCGGGGCAACGTCTTTCAGATCCGATTCAGGAAAACGCGCGGCCAGCACCGGAGCGGTGGACCGCCACGCCGCCTCCAGCAGGCACAGCGTGTCCAGCGCGATCGCATCAAGATGACCGCCGCCGGTCTCGCCGCCCTGCTCCTCGGTGAAGATCCGGACCGGCTCCGCGACGCCACTCGGCTCGACCGCGACACCGAGAACGTCCCCGAGGGAGTGCGCCTGGTCAGTCGATACCGCGAGCACCCGCTCCCCGGCCAGTGCCGCCTGCACCGCCGTCGCTGCGGCAAGGGTCGACTTGCCAACGCCACCCTTGCCGACGAAGAAGCCGATACGGGCCCCTGTCACAGTCACCCCTCGACCCGCCTCTTGAGGTCTTTCAGCGCCGTTTCGGTGAGCCGGCGCTCGGCCTTGCGTTTGAGCAGTCCGATCATCGGGACCGTCAGATCCACCGACAGCTCATAGGTGACGTCCGTTCCGCCGGAGCGCTCAGTGAGCCGGTAGGCGCCGTCGAGCGCCTTGAGCAGGGTGCTGGACACCAGGGACCATCGCACCGAGGTGCGATCCGCCGGCCACTCGTATTCGAGCACCATGGTGTCTCTGAGCACGGCCGCGTCCAGCACCAGCCTGGCCACCGTCGGATAACCCTGGTCGTCGACCTCGATGACCTCGGTTTCGGCGTACTCCGAAACCCATTCCGGATAGGAGCCGATATCGGCGATGACCGCCATCACCGTGCGGGGATCCGCATCGATGTGGATGGTCTCTGCCGTCCTGTCAGCCACTTTTACCGCTTACCCGTCATTCGTCCGACCCACGAAACCGTACCCTCGCCCGGCCCGCGGTAACCCTTCTATCAAACGGTGGGTCCGACACCGACCGAACGTCCGGCCTCAAGGCGGTTCTTGACTTCGAAGGCCATCCGCTTACCCGCGACCCGGCGACGGTGCGTCATCCCGGGCAGATCCATATTCGTGAGTTCCCCGGACGCAGCGCCGGACGGTTCTGCATGCAGAAAGTAGTGCAGGAGGACGCCGTCGAGCATCGGCTCCAGCCAGATCTCCATGGTGCCCGTCAGCGGGCCGGTGACGGTCCAGCGCACGCCCTTGTCGGCACGGTCCTCCACGACCTCCAGGAGCAGGTCGGGGAACCAGCGCCGCCAGTCGGCTCGATCCCCTACCGCCCGGCCCACCGCCCCAGGGTCGGCGGCGACGAACGTTTCGTCAGCCACTTGAATGCTGCTCACCGGCAAAGCTTTACATACCGCTACTCCGAAGGCTGGACCGGACGCACCCGCAGCAGGTCAGCCAGCCGAGCGGTGTGAGTGTCCCAATTCCAGTCGTGAGCGATCCAACGCCGTCCGGCCGAACCCATTCGGCGGGCTTGCGCGGGGTCGGCGAGCAGATCGGCGATCACCCGGACGATCTGGTCGTGGGAGCGGCCGTCGACCACCCGACCCGTTTCGCCCTCGAGCACCGTTTCCGGGGCTCCCCCCGAGTCTCCCGCCACCACCGCGACGCCGCTCGCGGACGCCTCGAGGAAGACGATGCCAAGTCCCTCCACATCCAGACCCGCCCCTCGGGTGCGGCAGGGCATGGCGAAGACGTCGCCCATCGCATAGTGGGCTGGAAGTTCGTCTCCCGGCACCGAGCCGGTGAAGATGACATCCGATCCGGCCCCGGTGTCCTGAGCCATCCGGTGCAGGGCCTCGGCCTGCGGGCCGCCGCCGACGATCACCAGCGCCGCCCCCTCGACCCGGCGTCGAATATCGGGGAGCGCCTTGATCAGCATGTCCTGGCCCTTCCGCGGGACGAGGCGGGAGATGCACACCGCCACGGGCCGCTCGCCAAGGCCGTAGCGGGCGCGCAGTTCGGCCCGGGCCGCCGGGTCGGGGCGGAATCGGTCGGTGTCCACGCCCGGCGGCAGGTGCTCCAGGTGCGCCCGCGGCCCGAACGCCGACGCGAACCGGCCCCTGGTGTAGCGGCTGACATAGGTGACCACGTCGGTGGTCTGTCCGATGCGCCGCAATGCCGCGCGAGCACCAGGCAGCATCGACCAGCCGACCTCGTGCCCGTGCGTGCAGGCCAGCACCCGCTGGGCACCGGCCGCGCGAGCCCGGTCGGCCAGTAGCGCCAACGGCGCCGCCGCACCGAACCACACCGTCTCGATGCCGTGATCTCCGATGAGCCGCCGCATCCGGCGGTCGACTCCCGGCTCCGGGACCATGAGCGTGCCCGGATGCCGAACGATCCGGAACGGCGCCGCGCGGTCGTAGGCGTCGGAGTCCTTCCAGCGGGGCGCGTAGACGGTGAGTTGGTGCTCACCGGTGGCGGCCAGCCGGTTGGCGAACTGCTCCAAGTAGGACTGGATGCCGCCGCGGCGGGGCGGAAAGTCGTTGGTGACCAGCAGGATCCGTGTCATCGCCCTAGAGGGTATCCGCGACTATCGGTTCAGCCAGACGGCCCACCGAGACTGCAGCTCGGTGGGGTCGATATCGAACGCCTCGCCGACGGCCCAGCTGAAGTCGCCGTGCCCGGGACCGCAGGCCAGGGTGTACAGGCGGTGCAGTCCGTCGACACCGAACGAGTCCGCCACGAATCGGGCGAACCACCACGCACGGTCATAACCCATCGACCGGTTCGGCCCGTCGAGTTCGGCATCGGAGGGTAGCGCGGTTTCCGCACCGGCACCCGGGGGTAGCGGGGCTGCCGGCCGGGCAACGAAGTCGGCGACGCCCTCGGTGAGCCACCGCGGCGCATCCAGTGCGGTATCGGCCCGTGCCGCAAGGTGAAAAAGCTCATGGGTCAACACGATTCGCAAGGCGGTGTCGGACATCTCCGATGCGCCGGGCGCCAGGACAATACGCTGTCCGATGACCCGGCGGTTGGCAAGATCCACCTCATCGGCCACCGCGACGGCGGCGATGCCGTTCCAGTCCCGGCCGGGGTCCAGATGCGCCTGGGCGGCGAACTGCTGCGGTGAATCGGTGGCGACCACGACGATCTCGCGCGGCCAGTCGCTCCCCCAGAACTGCTCGACGGCGGCCACCGCGTCATCGAGGTCGGTGCGCACCCTGGCGAGCAGGGCATCGGTGCGGGTGCCGCCGAGGCTCTGCGCTGCGACGATCCGGGGTGCGGTTACCGACGCGGTGTGCTGGGTGGGCAGCGTGACGACAAGGATCGACGCCGCACTGGCCTGGACGGCGAGGACAGCCGCCAGAATCAACCGGCCGACGGACGTATTCAGTACCGACGGACGTTGTAGATCGGCGCGCTGTGCACCGACTCCACGGCCACCGGGATGCCGTAGGTCGACGCGTGCACCATCATCCCGTCACCGATGTAGATGCCGACGTGGGAGGCGTCGGAGTACTGCGTGACGACGTCGCCGGGCTGCATCTGGTCCAGTGACACGGGCTGACCACCGGCGGCAAGCGCATAACTGGAGTGCGGGAGGAAAACGCCGGCCTGCTGGAACGCCCACTGCACCAGCCCAGAGCAGTCGAACGCGTTCGGCCCCGACGCAGCCCACACGTACGGCGAACCGAGTCGAGTCAGCGCAGCCTGCACGGCGGTCGCCCCGGCACCGCTACCCCCGCCGCCGGGCCTGGGCAGCGCGGCCAAGGAGGCGACATCACCCATCAGAGCCTCCGGCGCTGCGGCGAGGACGGCCGGCGGCACGGCGGCCGGCGCCGCCAGCGCCGCCTGCTGCGCCGCGGTCAGTATCGCGTAGCGGGCCTTCACCGCGCCGATCTGAGTCTGCAGTTCGGACTGCTTACGTTGCAGGTCAGCGCGGACGGCGGCAGCCTCGTCAGCGGCGGCCTTGGCCTCAGCGGCGGACCTGGCCGAGACCTCCTCGACGGTCACAGCCTGCTCATTGGCCCGGCGAAAACCTTGCATCTGCAGGGCCATTTCGGTGGCCATCACGCGCTGAACGGCGAGTTTGTCGATCAGGTTCTGCGGCGAAGCTGCGGTCAGGATGGCGTTAAGGCCGTCGGTACGACCACCCATGTACATCGCGGCGGCCAACTTATTGACCGCGCCCTGGTAGGTCGCCAGCCGTGCCTTAGCGGCGTCGAGGGCGGCAAGGTCGTTGTCGTGCTTCTGGTCCGCTTCGGTCTGCAGTTGCAGCTTCTTATCGAGATCGAGTTCCGCCGAATGCATGCTCTCGGTGATCTGCTCGGCCTGCCGGGAGAGTTCACGCAGCTTGGCCAGCGTGTCCTCGGCCGGATCGGCGAACGCCGCACCAGTCCACACAGCGGAGAAAGCCGTGAGACCCACGATCGCGCCGACAACCGGCTTGCACGAACTAGATTTCGTCACGAACGAGGGAAAAAGCTTCAAGACTTCGCATCCTTTGACTGCCGTCGACGGCTTCTTCGCCGAACTGCCTGTCCATGTGCCTTAGGTCTCGATCAGGTTACGAAACGGCATCGGCTTTGTCCAACGGGGGAACTAAGAAATGGGCTAGAACTCCCGCCTCATTGGTCACACCAGCCCCACTTCCCGCAGTCCCCGGGTTAGCGCTAGCCGGCCAACCCCGGATTGCCCTCCCGCCGGATCGGGACCAGCCGCAACCGTGGGGCCAGGCCCACTTCGGCAAGTACCTCCAGGGCCGCCCGTTCGTCCTCGAGCAACGTTTCGGGCACTCCCAGCAGCACGCTGACCACACAGTCCCGGCAACCCGGCCCGCGCACCGCGCACTCGTCGCAGTCGATGACCACCGACTCTTCGGGGTCCGGCGTTTGGTGTCCCATCTCGGTCTCCTTTGTACGAGGCAGGTACGCCGTCGGCGACGACGAACTGCTCGCGCAGTGGTTGCCACGCACACTAAGAGGACCCTCTGACAATTCTTAGTGGTGTCGCCGACGCCGGCTGTCGGTATCCCCGCTTAGCGTCTGCAGATCGTGGACGGCCTACAACTGAGCTTCTCCGACGTTGGCGACACCACCGAAGTGCCCCTTCGGGAAGTCACCTTCGTGATCGTCGATCTGGAGACCACCGGCGGCCGGTCGAAGACCGGGCCCGACGGCTCCTTTGATGCGATCACCGAGATCGGGGCGGTCAAGGTGCGGGGCGGCGAGGTGATCGGCGAGTTCGCCACCCTGGTCGATCCGCAGCGCAGCATCCCACCCCAGATCGTCGAGCTCACCGGCATCACCACCGCCATGGTGCGGGACGCGCCGACCATCTCCGCAGTGCTGCCCATGTTTCTGGAGTTCGCCCACGGGGCGGTGCTGGTGGCCCATAACGCCGGCTTCGACATCAGCTTCCTGCGCGCGGCCGCCGGGCGCTGCGGTATCGACTGGCCGCGCCCCCCTGTGCTGTGCACGGTAAAGCTGGCCCGTCGGGTCCTCAGCAGAGAGGAAGCGCCCAGCGTGCGGCTCTCCGCCCTGGCTCGCCTCATCGGATCCGCCACCGAGCCCACCCACCGGGCGCTCGACGATGCCCGCGCCACCGTCGACGTGCTGCACGCACTGATCGCGAGGGTCGGCAACCAGGGTGTCACGACCTACAGCGACCTGCACTCGTATTTGCCCGACGTGACCAACGCCCAACGCGCCAAACGCGTTCTGGCGCAGGGACTTCCGCACCGTCCAGGGGTATATCTGTTCCGCGGCCCCGCCGAGGAGGTGCTCTACATCGGCACCGCGGGGGACCTTCGCCGCCGGGTCGGTCAGTACTTCACCGGGTCCGACCCGCGCGGTCGGATGAAGGAGATGGTGGCGCTGGCCGCGGCGGTCGATCACGTCGAGTGCGCGCATGCGCTGGAAGCCGGCGTCAGGGAGTTACGGCTGCTGGCAGCCCACGCACCGCCCTACAACCGACGATCCCGCTTTCCGCACCGGTGGTGGTGGCTGGTGTTGACCGACGAGCCGTTCCCACGGTTCTCGGCGGTCCGCGGCCCCCGGCAGGATCGGGCCATCGGCCCGTTCCGCTCCCGCACCGATGCCAGTGACACCGCGGATCTGATCGCCCGCTTCACCGGTATGCGGACCTGCTCCAGCAGGATCGGACGCCACGGTCGACACGGGCCCGCCTGCCCGGAGCGTGAGGTCTCCCCGTGTCCGGCGGCTCGCGGGCTGGATGCCGACCAGTACGCGTCCGCCCCGCGGCGGGCCGCCGATCTGATCGACGGCGTGGACAACTCCGTGTTGGCGGCAGCGGTCGGGCGGGTGTCCGATCTCGCCGCGACGGAGCGCTATGAGAGCGCCGCACGACAGCGGGACCTGACGATGGCCGCGGTGGAGATGCTGTGGCGGGGGCAGCGCCTGCGCACGTTGGCCGCCGTCGAGGAACTCGTGGCTGCCGCACCGGACGGACGGGGCGGCTGGCAACTCGCGGTGGTGCGGCACGGCCAACTCGCCGCCGCCGGGTGCGCCCGACGGGGGGTGCCGCCGATGCCGGTGGTGGAGGCGCTGCGCAGCGGTGCCCAGGTCGTGCTCCCGCAACCGGCGCCGCTAGGCGGTGCGCTGGTCGAGGAGACCGCATTGCTATCGCGCTGGCTTGCCCAGCCGGGCGTGCGGATCGTTTGTGCCACAGAGGGTTTCGCATCGCCACTGCATTCGGCCGGACCTTGGCAGGGATGGGCCGCCACGGCCCGTTCGGCTCACTACGCAGCCGCTGAACTCATGCGGACACCCGACGCCGAAGTCTCAAAGCTGTTGGGTGAAACGCACCCATCGGTCCAGCATGCGACCGGCGGCCCCGGAGTCGATTGCCTCCGCGGCACGCACCAGACCGTCCTCCCAGGAGGGCAACCATTCGGCATGGCTGGATAGCCCGGCGTGGGCGACCATCGCCCCAGCCGCATTCAGCACCACGGCATCCCGTATGGCCCCGGTCGCCCCGCCGAACACCGCGCGGGCCTCCTCGGCATTGGTCTCGGCGTCGCCGCCGACCAGTTCCGACACCTGTGCCCGGGGAAATCCGAAGCCCAGCGGGTCGAAGGTGAGTTTGTCGACGGTGCCGGCCTGCACCCGCCAGATGGTGCTGGTCGTGGTGGTGGTCAGCTCATCGAGTCCGTCATCGCCGTGCACCACCAGCACACTGGCCCGGCGCGCGGCGAACACCCCGGCCATCACCTCGGCCAGTTCGCCGAATGCGCAGCCGATCAGGCCTGCCCGCGGAGTTGCCGGATTGGTAAGTGGTCCAAGGAGGTTGAACACCGTCGGAACGCCGATCTCGCGACGCGGCGGGCCGGCGTACTTGTACGACGGATGGAACACCGGCGCGAAACAGAACCCGATCCCCACCTCCTGCACACACCGGGCCACCTGGTCGGGGCCCAGGTCGATACGTACCCCCAGCGCCTCCAGCATGTCGGCGCCGCCACTGCGTGACGAGGCGGCCCGGTTCCCGTGCTTGACCACCGGCAGACCCGCGGCCGCAACCACGATCGCCGCCATCGTCGAGATGTTCACAGTGTTGGAGCCGTCGCCGCCGGTGCCCACGATGTCCACGGTGTCGGTGCCGATCGCATCGGTGGGAACCCGCAGCGCGTAGGCCAGCATGGTGTCGGCCAACTCGCGCACCTCGGCGGCACTCGGAGGCTTCATCTTCATCGACACGCCGAAGGCGGCGATCTGCGCCGGCGTCGCGGCCCCGGCCATGATCTGGTCCATCGCCCAGGCGGCCTGGCCGCTTTCCAACTCTGTGCCGGTCATCAAACGGCCCAGGACCTGCGGCCATGACGAAATCGGGGTGCCCTCGCGGGGCTGGGAAGCAGATGCGGTCACCGCCTGATCGTGCCATGTCGGAAGCTCGGCACAAACGCAGGTCAGAGGCCTACCGAAAACTTGTTGTGACCAATTCCGCCCCTGGCTGTACCTGGCCAACTACAAAGCGTCATACTTCTCTTTGTGACGAGCGCTGTAGGCACCTCAGGAACTGCGATAACGTCGCGCGTGCATTCGCTGAACCGGCCCAACATGGTCAGTGTCGGCACCATCGTCTGGCTTTCCAGTGAGCTGATGTTCTTTGCTGGACTGTTCGCGATGTACTTCACCGCGCGCTCCCAATCGGGCGGGAGTTGGCCTCCGCCGCCCACGGAACTAAACCTTGCTCTCGCGGTTCCGGTGACGTTGGTGCTGATCGCGTCGTCGTTCACCTGCCAGATGGGTGTCTTCGCCGCAGAACGCGGAGACGTGTTCGGTCTTCGCCGCTGGTACGTGATCACTTTCGTGATGGGGCTGTTCTTCGTCTTGGGCCAGGGCTACGAGTACATCCACCTGGTTCATGAGGGCACCACGATCGCCAGCAGCGCCTACGGCAGCGTCTTCTACATGACGACCGGTTTCCACGGCCTGCACGTCATCGGCGGCTTGGTCGCCTTCGTCCTTCTGCTGCTGCGCACCAAGATGAGTAAGTTCACCCCCGCCCAGGCGACCGCCGCGATCGTCGTGTCCTACTACTGGCACTTCGTCGACATCGTGTGGATCGCCCTGTTCGCGACTATCTACTTCATCCGTTGATGAGCGATCTACTCCGTCCGTTGAGAGAAGGGGTTCGATGAGCGACAAGTCCCGCCGTCGGCTGCGCCGCCGGCTGACCGGTGCCGTTCTACTGCTCTTCGGCCTGACGCTGGCCGGTGTGCTGGCGGCCACGCTGACACCCAAGCCGCAGGTCGCCGTCGCTGACGAGTCACAGTCGGCGCTGCTACGCACCGGACAGCAGCTCTACGAGACCGCATGCATCAGCTGCCACGGCGTCAACCTGCAGGGCGTCAACGGCCGCGGCCCGAGCCTGGTGGGCGTCGGCGAGGCGGCTGTCTTCTTCCAGGTGTCCTCCGGCCGCATGCCCGCTATGCGCGGTGAGGCCCAGGCCGCCCGGAAGGCACCGATCTTCGACGAGGCTCAGACCGACGCGATGGGCGCGTACGTGCAGAGCATGGGTGGCGGCCCGCTCGTCCCCCGCGACGCCAACGGCCAGATCGCCGATACGTCGCTACTGGGCAGTAACGTCGCCCGTGGCGGTGATCTGTACCGGCTGAACTGCGCGTCCTGCCACAACTTCACCGGCCGCGGCGGTGCGCTGTCGTCAGGTAAATACGCCCCGGCGCTGGATCCGGCCACCCCGGCCCAGATCTACACCGCGATGCTGACCGGTCCGCAGAACATGCCGAAGTTCTCCGACCGCCAGCTTGCCCCGGAGGACAAGAGGGACATCATCGCCTACGTCCGCTCGGCCAGCCAGACCCTGAACCCCGGCGGCTACGGCCTGGGCGGTTTCGGTCCGGCATCAGAGGGTATGGCAATTTTCGTCGTCGGAATGGCGGCCGCCATCGCGGTCGCGCTGTGGATCGGGGCACGTTCATGAACGAGTCGGGTCACCACTCGCAGGGCGAGAATCTCGCCAACCTCTCCAACGCGGAGCTGACCGCACTCGGCGCCCGGATGGACGGTGTGGAGACGGTCTTCAAGGAGGACCGCTGGCCGGTCCCCGGCACCCGTGCCGAGAAGCGGTCGGAACGTCTGGTCGCGGCCTGGCTGCTGATCGGCGGCTTGAGCGGCCTGGCTCTGCTGCTGGTCTTCCTGTTCTGGCCGTGGGAATACAAGCCGCACGGCGCCGAAGGTAACTTCTGGTACACCCTGGCCACCCCCCTCTACGGCATCACCTTCGGGTTGTCGATCATGGCCATCGGCATCGGCGCGGTGCTCTATCAGAAGCGGTTCATCCCCGAGGAGATCTCGATCCAGGACCGCCACGACGGGGCATCCGCGGAGATCGAGCGCAAGGCCACCGCGGCCACCCTGATGAACGCCTTCGAGGACTCGACGATCAAGCGGCGCAAACTTATCTGGGCCTCGCTGGGTATCGGCGCCGGGGCTTTCGGCCTGAGTGCGCTGGTGGCATTCGTCGGCGGTCTGATCAAGAACCCGTGGAAGCCGGTCGTCCCCACCGCTGACGGTCTCAAGGCGGTGCTGTGGACCTCCGACTGGACCCCGCGGTTCAAGGGCGAAACCATCTACCTCGGCCGGGCCACCGGCCGTCCGGGTGAATCGCCCTTCATCAAGATGCGCCCGGAGGATATCGACGCCGGCGGCATGGAGACGGTGTTCCCCTGGCGCGAAGAGGACGGCGACGCCACGACGGTGGAATCCCATGAGCGCCTCGGCCATATCGCGATGGGCGTTCGCAACCCGGTGATGCTGATCCGCATCAAACCGGTCGACATGCCGCGAGTGGTCAAGCGCCAGGGCCAGGAGAGCTTCAACTTCGGTGAGCTGTTCGCCTACACCAAGGTCTGCTCGCACCTGGGCTGCCCGTCGTCGCTGTACGAGCAGCAGACCTACCGCATCCTCTGCCCGTGCCACCAGTCGCAGTTCGATGCGCTGCACTTCGCGCGGCCAATTTTCGGACCGGCCGCGCGCGCACTGGCGCAGCTTCCTATTACTATCGATAAAGACGGTTATCTGGTCGCCAACGGCGACTTCATTGAACCAGTTGGACCGGCATTCTGGGAGCGCAGATCATGAGCCTTAGCCTCGGTGAACGCATCGGTAAAGCCGCCGATAGCGCTGACTCGCGATATCACCCTTCAGCAGCCTTACGGCGACAACTGAACAAGGTGTTTCCCACCCACTGGTCATTCCTGCTGGGTGAGGTGGCGCTATACAGCTTCATCATCCTGCTGCTGACCGGCGTCTACCTGACGTTGTTCTTCGACCCCTCGATGGCTGAGGTCACCTACAACGGTGTCTACCAGCCGCTGCGGGGCATCGAGATGTCGCGGGCCTACGAGACCGCGCTGAACATCAGCTTCGAGGTTCGCGGCGGCCTGTTCGTCCGGCAGGTCCATCACTGGGCTGCGCTGCTGTTCGCCGCGTCGATCATGGTGCACATGGCTCGCATATTCTTCACCGGCGCATTCCGACGCCCGCGCGAGGTCAACTGGATGATCGGCGCTTTGCTCCTCATCCTGGCCATGTTCGAAGGCTTCTTCGGTTACTCGCTGCCGGACGACCTGCTCTCGGGCACCGGCATCCGGGCGGCACTGTCCTCCATCACCCTAGGTCTGCCGCTGGTCGGTACCTGGATGCACTGGGCGATCTTCGGCGGAGACTTCCCCGGCAACATCATCATGCCGAGGCTGTACGCCGTACACATTCTGCTCTTCCCCGGAATCATGTTGGCGCTGATCGGCATCCACCTGGCGCTGGTGTGGTTCCAGAAGCACACCCAGTTCCCCGGCCCCGGCCGCACGGAGACCAACGTCGTCGGCGTTCGGGTCATGCCGGTGTTCGCGGTGAAGTCCGGCGCGTTCTTCGCGATGATCGTCGGCGTCCTGGGCCTCATGGGCGGTCTCCTGCAGATCAACCCGATCTGGGTGCTGGGCCCGTACAAGCCCTCGCAGGTCTCGGCCGGCTCGCAGCCTGACTTCTACATGCTCTGGACCGACGGCCTGATCCGTCTGTTCCCGCCGTGGGAGATCTACATCGGCAACCACACCATCCCGGCCGCGGTCTGGGTGGCGGTACTGATGGGCGTGGTGTTCGCCCTGATGATCTTCTACCCCTTCCTGGAGAAGAAGTTCACCGGGGACGATGCTCACCACAACCTGCTGCAGCGTCCGCGAGATGTCCCGGTTCGTACCGGCATCGGAGCGATGGCGATTGCGTTCTACCTGGTGCTGACCTTCAGCGCCATGAACGACATCATCGCCTACAACTTCCACATCTCGTTGAACGCGACCACCTGGATCGGTCGGATCGGGATGCTGGTGGCACCCCCGCTCGCGTTCTTCGTCGCCTACCGGTGGGCTGTCGGCCTGCAGCGCAGCGACCGGGACGTGCTCGAGCACGGGATCGAGACCGGCATCATCAAGCGTCTGCCGCATGGCGCCTACATCGAACTGCACCAGCCGCTTGGGCCGGTCGATGACCACGGTCACCCGATTCCGCTCGAATACCAGGGTGCAGCGCTGCCCAAGCGGATGAACAAGCTGGGATCCGGTGGTAAGCCGGGCCGTGGCAGCTTCCTGACCGCCGATCCGGCGTCTGAGGATGCTGCGCTGAACGAAGCGGCACACTCCTCTGAGGTGCGGGCTCTGACGGCTCTCAAGGATTACCAGGACGGCGAGACCAATGGGAATGGGAACGGCACCTGGAACGGGAACGGGAACGGCTACCGCGAGTAGTCCGAGCCGTCTCGACGAGAAGGGCCCCAGCCGATCGGCTGGGGCCCTTCTCGTTTGGGTCGCAAAAGGCGTCCTCTGGGGATTTGATTTCTGGGCGCTCAACCCGCGGCTTCGGCCACTTCCCCGAGCTGGCGCTGGAAGAACACCAGCACCGCCACCATCGAGACCGCGAGGGCGCCGGCGGAACCGAATGCGACCCAGGCGGCCGTATCACTGGCGACAGCCAGCAGGTATGTCCCGATAGCGACCGCGGTGAGGGCCAGGCCCATCACGCCCAGAAGCGACGACGTGCCGCGCAGCCACACTCGATCGACCACGGCGTGATATGCCCGGCGCGCGGCTGAGGAGCCGGCCTCCAGTTCACGGTTCGCATAGGGATCGACCCCGAACACGCGCATCTTCTCGTCGGGCGGCTCAGTCAGCCGGACCGGGAGCGCCTCGGCCACTGCGTCATCACCAGTCTCGGGCCGCTTCTCCTCGGACAGTGCGCCCCGACGAGCCCGAAGCAGCAACGGAATCGCCCCCAATATGACCAGAGCGGAGACAACGATGATGGTGTAGAGCAGCCAAGACGACTGCCGCTCCCCCCCACCGGCGTGGCCGTTGGCAAGCCGGACCAGTGCCACCGTCGCGAACACGGTGGCAGCGAGCAATACCAGCCAAATGGCGCCACAGATGCCGACCATCAGACGGTCGACCGTCTCCGGCGACCGACCCGGTTGGGCGTGTACCGCCGACTCGTGAGCCATCAGCAGCTCGTCTGCGCTGCGTTGTTCTGGTTCGATGACAGCACCGTCCCATCGCTAGTCGTTATGGAGCAGTTCAGCCTACTGACCAGGAACAGGCTGGAAGCCTGCACCGAGCCGACGTCGGACTGAGAAATCGGCGTCACCGTCAGCGACCACGGGATATAGACATTGCGCTGGGTCCGGCGCCGGCCTGAAGCGTCGACATACGTCACTGTGATGATGTCGCCGGGGGCCTTCGTTCCGGTCACGGTGTAGGTCACCTGGCGCGGACCGGCCGGCGTGCTCGGAGGTGGCGGGGGCGGCGGCGCCGCGCTTGGGGGCGGAGGCGGCGGCTCCGGGCTGGGCGGCGGAGGCGGCGGAGCCGGCTCCGGGATGACAGTGACGGTCTCAGTCGCCGGTGGCGGCGGGGGCTCGGGTGGGGGCGCCTCACTCGGCGGTGGCGGCGGAGGTGGCG
>DAIPYT010000039.1:0-23562 GCA_036782595.1 Mycobacterium sp.
TGCTCCGCCGGTGCCGCCCGGGATCCCGGGTGTCGAACTGGCCTGGCCGCCCCCGCCGTCGCCACCGGTCCCGCCGACGCCCCCGACACCGGCCACCAGGCCACTGCGGCCGCCGTTGCCGCCGTTGCCGCCGGTCCCGCCGTTGCCGCCAGGTCCGCCCGGCCCGCCGGTGCCGAAGATGGACAGCAGGCCGACGTTGCCGCCGGCGCCACCGTTGCCTCCGGTCTGGCCGCCGGCGCCGCCGGCACCGCCTGACCCCGGCTTGAAGAAGATGTGCCACAGCCCGTAAACGCCTGTGTTGCCGCCATTTCCGCCGTTGCCGCCGGTGATGAGGCCTTCGGCGCCGTTGCCGCCGGCACCCCCGCCGCCGAATACCAGGCCGCCCCGGCCGCCGTTTCCGCCGTTGCCGCCTACCGCCGTCACTTCTGGTGCCGCGTCCCCGCCGGCCCCACCGTTGCCGACAACTCCGGCGTTGCCGCCGTCGCCGCCGTGGAACCCCTTGCCGCCGTTGCCGATCATCCCGCCGTTTCCGCCCTTGCAGGGGCCGCTGGTGCACACCCCGGCGTAACTGGTCCAGCTGTAGCCGTTGCCGATCAGGATGCCTGCATTGGGTTTATCCGCGGTGCCGTTGCCGACGAAGATCCGGACGATGCCGATGACCGGACCGCGTGCGGCCTTGGGCCGCGGACTTGGAGCGGCCGCCGCTCTGCGCGCCGGGCCGGTGGCGACCCGCGACGAGGCCGCTGGCCGGGCCGATTGGCGCGCAGCGGAGGAGTGCGTGGAGTCGGCGGTGTCCGCCGATGCGGTGGCCGGCAGCCAGGCGATCGCAGCACCCACCCCCAACGCGATCGCCAACCCGCCGACCCGGCCGACCGACAGCGATGCGGGCATTTCCACGGAGACCTCCGATCAACGCTGGACTGCCCAGATCGTAGGCGCTCAGCTTGCCTTCCGTTGGCGTCGTGACATACCGAAGCCCACACCGAGGATCGCCAGCGCGAGCAGTTGCGACACGATCAGCACACTCAGGGTCGACGCGTCCGGTACGCCCTGGCCGCGGCCGTGGGCCATGATGCCGAGCAGCGGCTGGAACAGTAGCCCGCCGATGCCCATGATGATCATGTTGGTCAGGCCCATCGCCACCCCGGACAGCTGCCCGGGCGCTTCGTCTTTGACCATGGTGAACGTCAAGGCGTAGAACGAATTGCACACTCCCAGAACGAACATCGCCGCACTCAGTGCCGCCTGCCCGCGCAGCACGAAGAGGATGAGGCCCATGGCCACCGCTGTTCCGAGCGCGCCGATGGCCAGCAGCAGCGCGGGACGCTGATAGCGCGAGCACAACCAGGCGGAGCCCAGCATGCCCGGCAGGCAACCCCAGAAGTAGAAGGAGGCGACGATCGAGGCGGCCGACAAGCCCAGGTGGTGATAGGTCTGGAAATACGAGACACCCCAGAGCATTCCGAAGGCCACACCGGCCGAGGCCACCAGCCCGCCGGCCGTTGCGCTGGCCAGGATCGGCCCGGAGAGAAGCAGTCGCTTGATCTCGGCGGCCTTGGGCCAGTGCTCGCCGGTGTCGGCGCCGTCAACCTTACGGCCCTGGACGAACAGGATGATGAGGACCAGCAGAACCGCCGAAACCACCCCGCAGGTGATCATGCCGACGCGCCATCCGGCCTTCTCGACAATGAAGCCCAGGGTTTCCTGGCCGACCGCCGCTCCGGTCATGCCGGCCATCTCGGTCAACGCGGCCAACAGGGGGAACAGGCGGGCGGGAAACCACTGCGCGGCCAGGGTCATCGCGCATACCACCGTCGGAGCCGCGCCCAAGCCCATCAGGATGCGGGTCGCCTCGGCGAAACCGGCGGTCTGCGACGTCGCGAACAGGAAGGAGGCCACCGTGCACAGCAGCGCACCGCCGATGAGCACCGACCGTGCGCCGAAGCGGGCCGCCAGGATTCCGGCCGGAACCTGCAGAAGGATGTACGGGTAGTAGAAGCTCGAGGACAGGCCGCCGAAGCCGGCTTCGTTTAGGGACAGGTCGACGACGAGTCCTTCGCGCATCACGCTGGGGAACGTCTGCAACACCATCTGGAAGAAGACGAACATCGCCGCGGTCCCGAAGACCAGGCGGGCGCGGTGGCGGAGGATCATCGTCCCCCTCCCCATCGGCCGGTGCCAAGGAGCGCGATGTTACCGGCCGCGAAGACGTCACGGACTATTCACTCCGAAAGCCTCCCGTGATGCGATATCGGCCCCCACAATGTCGCCATGGATATGACTCCGATCCTCATCATCGCCTCCGCGGTCGTCCTGGTCGCGCTGATCACGATCGCCCTCCGAAGGACCATCCGGCATGACCGGGCCGCGATCAAAGGCGACATGGACGAGCCGCATGAGATCGATGCATACCGGAAGAACTTCGGGAACCAGCAGTAGCGCGGCTCGGCTGCCCGCGTATTCGGCCGGGTGGGTATAGCTTTCGCCGAAGCCCGGCCACACGGTGTGCTCAGCCGGGTCCTACCTGGCCCTACAGTCGGATACGATCGGCTCCTCTGATTCCGAAGTGGAGGGGTCTGTGATGAGCTCAGCTCTCGTTGTCCGGGTGGCTTCGGTCATATGCGCCGGTGGCCTGTCGGTGTTCGCTCCGCAGGCCCACGGTGTGGCATGGGCCGACGACGCCCAGCCCGATACCGCCGTCCGGTCGGCGGGCACTGATGCAAACTCCTCACCCGTCAAGCGGCCGAGCAGTCGCGCGCCGCGGGCCTCCGGTCGCGCTGATGTTGACGAGGTGACCGGGCCTAAGCGCGCCTCAACGCCCCGCGCGGCGAGCTCCACGCGGGTCAAGGATGGTTCCGGGCCGGCTGCCGGATCCGTCGTCGCGCCGTCGCCGGCCGTGGCGACTCGACCGTCACGTCCGGTCACGGTGACGATCCCGGCTCCGGCCCCCGGCGATCGTCCGGGGGCCGCCGCAACGACGGCATCGCCTCAGGCGGAGGTCGTTGTGCCAGAACCGGCTCCGCAGCTTGACGCCCCGGCGCTGAAGGCTTCAGAAGTGTCAGCGGCCCCGCCGCGGCTGCGGCCCTCGCCGATCCGCGGGGTGGTAACGGGGACGGTCATCGGGGTCGAACGTGTCCTTGACGCGACGGCCAATTGGCTGGCGGGACTCTCCGGTGGCCCGATCACCGAATTGCTCGCCGGGGCACTGTGGCTGGTGCGCCGCACCCTGCTGCCGACCGGCAGCGATGTAGGTTTCGGCGGGACGGCCGCCTGCGTGGCCACCAAAGACTGCGCCGGCAAGAACCTTGAGGGAGCTGACCTGCAGGGTCAGGACCTATCCGGGGTGAATTTCACCGGAGCCACCTTGTACTGGGCCAACCTGCGCGATACCACCGTCAACGCGACCGTGTTCACCGACGCCGAGATGTCGAGGGTGGCCGCGGCGCGCACCAAGGGCGAAGGTGCGAACTTCAACGGGGCATCGCTGTACAACGCCGATCTGACCGGAGCGGTGCTGTCGAAGGCGACCGGCCTCAAGGCCGACGCGATCGGGACCATACTACGGTCAGCGGACCTGAGCGGCGCCGACTTCACCGGCGCGAGCTTCGCTTACGCGGACCTCAATGGCGCAAACTTGACCGACGCCTCAATGAGCGGTGTCGACTTTTCCGCGGCAGACCTGTCCCAGACCAATGTCCTCTCGGCGAACCTGCAACGGGCGGACTTCTACTCCGATGGCTACCGCCGGTCGGTGGACCTGAGCACGGTGCGCAACCTGGCGACAGCGTCGTTGCAGGGAGCTGACCTGTTGGGGACTAATATCTCCGGCCAGGACCTGGCCGGAATCGACCTGCGCGACGCGCGACTGCGAGAGGCGAAGCTGACCGGGTCGAATCTGGCCGGGGCCAAGCTGGGCGGGGCCGACCTGACCGAGGCCGTTCTGACCGGCTCGAATCTCGCCGGCGCCGATCTGGCCAAAGCGAATCTCACCAAGGCCACCTTGACTCGGACCCAAGTCGATCAGGCCGACTTCTCCGGCGCAGACCTCACCGATGCGTTTCTGGCCGGGCTGGATCTGCGGGCCGCCAAGTTTGCCGGCGCGAAGTTGAGCGGAGCGCGGATGGACCGCGTCGATCTCAGCGGCGCCGACCTGTCCAAGGTGGTCTTCAGCTACACCCACCTCAGCGGGGCCAACCTTTCCGGCGCCAACCTGACTGACGCCTACCTGGCGGGATCGACCATGACAGGCGCCAATCTGACCGACGCGAACCTGACCAACGCCGTCGTTGCCGGGACTAATCTGCAACGCGCGCGAATGGCCGGATCCAATCTGGCCGGCGCCTTCGCCAACGAGGTCAATCTGAGCGACGCCGACTTGACCGGGGCGACCCTCACCAAAGCCATCCTCACCAAAGCAAACCTGACCGGTGCGGTCCTGGCCAACGCCGACCTCGGTGAGGCCAACCTCACCAACGCAAACCTGACCGGTGCGGACCTGGCCAACGCCGACCTCGGAGAGGCCAACCTCACCAACGCGAAGATGTTGGGCGCCAACATCTTCGGCGCAAGCCTGGTTCGCGCGAACCTGACCGATGCGCGGCTTCCGTTAAGCGACAGCCAGTTACTCGCCGCCGGACTGCAGGGCGCGAACCTAACGCGCGCCAGCCTTGCGGGACGCCGTCTGGACGGAATCGATCTGACCGGGGCGAACCTCACCAGCGTCGATGCGACCGGGGCGAAACTCAGCGGCGCGAAACTGGCCGACGCAAACCTGACCGATGCCAAGCTGACCGGGGCCGACCTGACCAACGCGGATTTGAGCGGGACGTCGATGTCCGGCGCCAGCCTGGTCAGGGCGAACCTCGTCGGCGCACGGTTGCCGGGCGATCGCTTGGCCGGGGCAGACCTGGCTCAGGCGAACCTTTCTGGGCAGGATCTCACCAGATATAACCTCAGCGGGAAGAACCTGACCGGTGTCAATCTCACCGGGGCGACTCTCACCAACGCGAACCTCCGCGGAGCCAACCTCACCGACGCCCTTCTGAACGCCGCCATCATGAATGGGGTTTCCCTGGGGCGGGCGAACCTGACCGGCGCCAGCCTGCGGAATGCCCAGGCACGCGATATCGCGTTCTTCATGACGAATCTCTCCAGGACCGATTTGACCGGCGCCGACCTGACCAGGGCGGACTTGGGGGTCGCTTACGCCGGGTTCGGGACGATAATGCGCGATGCCAATCTGACCGATGCGCAAATGCCGGCAGCTCCAGACCGTTTCCCCGCCATCGACCTGCGGGGCGCGAACATGACCCGCGTCGACTTCACCGACAACCAATCCACCGGAGCGCCGTACAACCTCTCCCGGTTGAACTGGTCCGGGGTAAACCTGACCGACGCAAAGCTCCAGGGTAGGACTTCAGGTACCGGCGCCTACCTGACGGTCAACATGACTGGAATCAACCTCACCGGTGCAACCCTGTACCGGACCAATCTCGAAGGCGCGCGGATGACGTCAGCGATCCTGTACGGCGCGAAGCTCGGCAACGCCAACTTAAACAAAGTGAACCTGCAGGGGGCCAATCTCAGCCGGGCCGACCTGTTCGAGGTGAAGCTGACGAATGCGAATCTCGTTCGCGCCGATCTGATTCAGGCGATCCTGGCCTACGTCGACATGCGCGGATCGATCCTGTCTGGAGCCAGAACAGCCGGCGCCCAATGGCAGGCCACCATTTGTCCAGATGGATCGCTGACGAATACCGGTTGTTCCACGGGACCCTGACCCGTCCGGTAGGGCGCGGCAGCCATCCGTGCCGGTTGAGCCGGGCTTGTCGGTGGCGGTTGCTAGCTTGAAGGCGTCCAGTGGGAGGCCGACAGCAGGGGGAGCGTCATGGCACCGTCGATCAACACCAGTTACGCCGTCATCGCATTGGGCGACCGGGAGACCATCCGGCACTTCGACCTGACCGAGCGGGCGGCTAAGCAGGGTGCGGTGGTGACCGAGACCTACTGTTTCGAGCCGGGCGAGGCCGCCTCCAACGACGACCTGGCCGGCGTGGAAGCGGCGGTGACGGCGTTGAGCCGGGCGATCGCCACCCACGTCGATATCTGGATGCCGTTTCCGATGGAGGACTTGGGCCGCGAACAGCATCTTCGCCGGCTCAGCCTGGTGCTGCAGCGCCACGGCCTGAACTTGCTGATGGGCCACGACCTGGAGCCGTGCACCATGGACGGCGGGTTCAGCGCGATCGACTACGCGCTGCGCATGGAGGTCAAGGCGGTCGACGAGCTCGGCTTCGCCGCACTGGCGCTGGCCGGCACCCGGACCCTCGGCGTGGAGATCGAGACCGAACTGCTTCAGAGCGCCGAGGCCCACCCCCGGCCGGCGCCGTGCGAGCCGACCGGTCGGGTCGAGGGCGGCGAGAAGTTCTACAGCACCAGTGACGTGGCGCAGTTCTTCGGCAAGTCGGTGCAGTGGGTCAACTCGGCGCTGCGCACCGGTGTCTTCACCCAGCCCGACGGCTCACCGATCGAGCCGCAGCGGACCGGCAAGAACGGCCGCCGCCGGTTCACCCTGCCGGTACTGCGGGACATGGCGCATTCCTGCTACCGCCGCGGCATCCTCGGCGAGGACGAGCTGCTGGATCTGCTGTCGGTGCTGGAGTGCGCCGAGGGGGAGTAGGGCGCGTCAGCGGGTCAGCGGCTGACCGTCGGCCGTCCAGCCCTTGGTGCCGGCGGCGAGTTCGTAGACCGTCGTGATGCCGGCGTTCTTCATCTCGGCCACCGCGGGCTGCGAGCGATTGCCGCTGCGGCAGTAGACGGCGTAGATGCCGTTCGGGTCGAGTTGCGCCACTTCGGCGGCGAAGCCGGGTTGCTGCACCGGGATGTTCACCGCACCCTGGATGTGGCCGTCGGCGAACTCCTCCGGGGTGCGGACGTCGATGATCTGCACACCCGGCTGGGCGATCACGGCCGCGAATTCGGCGACGTCCACCCGACCGGGAGCAGGCTGCCCGGCCGGCGTTTGCGCGACCTGCCCGACCGCACCGGCGGTGCTGCCGCTGGAGCACCCGGCCAGACCGACGCTGAGAACGGCGGCAACCATGACGGCGGCGATGCGGGTCAGCGTCACGTTTTCAGGTATACCAGGTGATTTCGGTCGGGGGTTCGCGGCGGAACACAGTGCATCTTTTGCCCACCTTCGCGCGACAGTGGTTGTCGCGCGAAGGTGGGCAACAGCGGTGTTACTTCCGGGGCCTACCCCATCATGGCGCGTTGGTGGGTTTACGAATAACAACGGGTTGATAGCGGAAGTGTCTTACGCTGTGCGGGTGGCAGGGTGTCCCCAACCCCCATCCCCCTAGTTGGTGAGGGCGCCCTGCCCTCTAACTTCCCGCCCTCTAACTTCCCGCCGTTTCAGCGCCCGGCACGTCCCGCGCACTCGCGCCGGTGTTACATCGCGACGCGCCTGCCAGGGCGCAAGCGTTACGGTGACGGGTAATGAACACGGGTGAGCAGATCATCGAATGGCTCTACGGCGAACAACTGCAGGTCGACGAACAGTGGTCGGTCCGCACCGAGAGGGGGTTCACCTGGTGGGCCCACGAGAACGCGCAGACCATCGAGATTCTCGGCGAAGGGACCGGCCCGGACGGTGCGCCCGGATACCTGATCGGGGTCCGCACCGACATGGTCAGCGACTTCGATCTGACCGAAACCGCGCTGGCCGAACTCAATGCGGGCCCGATGCGGTTGGCCTCGATGTCGGCGCCGGTGTACGACGCCGAAACCCGGACGTTAAGCCTGCGTTCGGTGGGGCGGGTGCACGAGGAGACCGCCGAATGGATGGGCGTGCTGCTCGGCGCGGCGGCGGTGACCCAACTCGCTGAAGCCCGCCTGCTCGGGCAGGCCCTGGCCGAGGCGGTCGGTGCCCAACCCGCCGTCACCGGCCACCCGCAGAACGGCCTTCGGCCCGAACCCGACGAGATGATCTTCGCCGCCCAGGTTCTGTTCCGGGCCGGCGAGGAGCCCTGCCAGTGGCCCGAGGAGGCGTTCACCGCAGCGGTTAATCAGTTCATGCTGCAACCGCCCGCGGTCCTGGCCTCCAGCGGCGCTCAGGCTCTGACTGTCGAGTTCCCCTACGGCGAGCAGTCCTCGCTGTGTCAGATGATCGGCGGCACCCAGACCCATCCGCTCTACGGCAACGGATTGCTGGTGCTGCAGCGGTTCCCGTTCGCCGTCGAGTCGGAGGCCAAGGGAGCCGAGTTGGCGTTGACGCTCAACGCCACCGAGATGGCCTCGGGCGCCACCGGGTTCGGGTTCGGCAGCTACGTCTACGACAGCGGCATGGTCTGCTTCGGTGAGTTCGTCTCCAACGCGCTGCACCGGCAGGTGGTACTGCCCAACCTGTACTTCGCCTGCGCCGCCCGCGCGCACGCGATGTCGGTGTGGCTGCTGAACAAACCGTGGGACGAGACGTCGTTCAGCATCGAGCACAGCCCCGCCGGCCGGCAGCTGATGTCCGACAACCCTGACAACTCATAGGATCAGACGTTGACCGACTCCTACGCCACCGCTCGTGAACTCGGCTTGATGCAGGGGTTCCCCCCGCCGCCCGAGAAGCGGGTCAACCGCACCAACGGATTCATGACGGCCCCGTACAACCGGTGGGCGTATCTGAACATGCGGATGCTCTTCCCGTCCGCGCCGGTGAGCATCAGCGCGAAGCCTGCCCCGTTGAAAACCGAAATCGACACCGCGATAAGCGAACTGGACATCGCCCGCGGTGACGGCGCCGTTGCCGACTTCCCGACGTTCCTTCGTGAGACCTACACCGACTCACTTCTGGTCGCCACCCCCGACCGGCTGGTCTATGAGTACTACGACAACGGCATGCACGCCGCCCAGCCGCATCAGATGATGTCGGTCACCAAATCCTTCACCGGCCTGTTTGCGCTCATGGCGGCCGAAGCGGGGCTACTCGACGAAGCCCGGCAGGTCACCGACATCATCCCCGAACTCGCCGGTGCATCCGGGTTCGCCGGGGCGACCGTCGGCCGGGTGATGGACATGACGAACTCCATCGATTTCAGCGAGGACTACGCCGACACGACTTCGGGCATTGCCCAATACGGGCTGGCGCTCGGACTGCTCGACTTCCCGGGGGCGACGGCGCCGGACAGCATCTACCAGTTCCTGGCCACCTTGCAGAAAGACCCCGCCTACGACCACGGCGAGATCTTTCGTTACCAAACCCCCAAAACCGACGTCGTGAACTGGGTGACCAACCGGGTCACCGGCAGGTCTTTCCAGGACCAGATGTCACAGGTCCTGTGGACCAGGATCGGCACCGAGGCGGAAACCTATGTGCTGCTTGATCGTTGCGGCACCCTGGTGGCCGGCGGCGGCCTCAACGCCGCTCCCCGCGACTTGGTGCGGTTCGCCCAGATGCTTCTCAACGACGGCAACGCCGACGGGCAGCAGATCGTCGCCCCGACGATCATCGACGTCCTGCAGACCGGTGGAAGCCTGGAGGCGTTCTCCAACGGAACCGAGGCGGTCGGTGCGTTCGCCGGCGGCGACTGGAGCTACCGGGCGCAGTGGTGGATCCGGCACACCCCCGGACGGGAAGCCATCGCCGCGATCGGCATTCACGGCCAGTGGATCTACGTCGACCGCCGCCGTGGCATCGCTATCGTCAAGCAGTCCTCACAGCCGGTGTCTTCCGACCCCGCGGCCGATCAGTTCATTCTCAACGCCTTCGATGCGGTGATCGACCACCTCGGCGGGCGTGCCGTCGACTGATCAGTCGCAGTCGCAGGGGTTTTCGAGGAAGCACTCGTCGCAGAACGTGACCGGCCTGCCGAACTTGCGGCGCACCGAGTCCGACGGGAAGCTGACCCTGCCCAGCGGTTCGATCTTGACGTCGGGGTTGCGCTGCTGGAGTTCGTAGAGGCAATTCTTGGCGTAGTCGAGCAGATCCGAAGATGCGCCCTGCTCCCACAGTTCGCGGTAGCCGAAGGAGTTCTCGTAGGCCATCGCCGCCGCGGTGGGTAGCTCGCCGTCAAGGATGTAGCGGACACTGCGCATCACGGTCTTGACATACGACAAGCTCTTGCCGCCCCACTCCGCGGCCAGTTCCGCGGCCGTCAAGCCGCTCTCCATGCCGCGGAAGGCCTGTCCCTGCCGGATGGAGCTGCGGCGCAGCAGACGTTTGATTTCCTCCAGGAGTTCTGGAGTCAACTCGTTCATCGTTTTCCCGCACTCCTTCCGGAGACTCCTGCCTGAGTCCGATCGTTGGACTTTGATCCTCAGGACTGGCAGTGGGCTGGGACTGAGTAGTCGACTACCTGTATTTCGGTATACGAACTGCGCCCCGACCACTAACCTTCCGGGGTGGACTGGCCTTTCACAGGTCGCGCAGGGGAACTCGATCTCCTGACGACGCTACTGCGCGGCGAGACCGGATATGCCGGTGTCGCGGTGGTGGGCGGGGCCGGCGTCGGCAAGACCCGACTCGCGCGCGAGGCGGCCGAGGCGGCCGCCGGCCGGGGCTGGGCGGTGCGCGCAGTGGAGGGAACCGCCGCTGGCCAAACCATCCCGCTGGGCGGGTTCGCCAAATGGATCGACCGCCTTGATGATCAACCGCTCAACCTCGTCAGCACCGTCATCGAAGCCATCACCGCCGCGCCGCGGGGCGCGCCGGTGCTGGTGACCGTCGACGACGCACACCTGCTCGATGACCTGTCGGCCTTCGTTCTGTATCAACTCGTCACCCGTGGTGCGGCGCGGGTGATCGCCACCTTGCGCACCGGCGAGTCGGTGCCCGAGACGGTGACCGCGCTGTGGAAGGACAGCCATCTGCGGCGCCTGGATCTGGAGCCGCTGTCCCGCCCGGAAAGTGAGGCCCTGCTGGCCACCGTGCTGGAGGGTGGTATCGGCCGGTCGGCCGCTGAGCGGATCTGGGACCTCACACACGGCAACGTGCTGTTCCTGCACCAGCTGGTCCGTCAGGAACTCCGAGCCGGCCGGCTGTCCCGCGGCGCGGACGGCCACTGGCAATGGACCGGCCCGGTCACGGTGTCCTCCACGCTCGCCGACCTGGTCGCGGGCTATATCGGCTCGGCCCCGCCGCCGGTCGCCGATGTGCTGGACCTGCTGGCCGTCGCCGAACCACTCGAATTGGCCCTTCTCGCCGCGCTCGCCAAACCGGCGGCCATCGAAGACGCCGAAGGCCGAGACCTCATCCGGGTGTCCGGCGAGCCGCACGCTGAAGTCGTGCGCCTCGGCCATCCGCTGTACGCCGAGACCCGTCGCGCCCGGATGGGCACCATGCGGGCCAAACGGCTGCGCGGTCGGATCGCTCAGGCCATGGCCGCTCGGCCGACCGGCGCCGCCCCGCCCGACCCGATCCGACTCGGGGTGCTGTGGCTGGATTCCGACCTGCCCGATAACCCCGATGTTCTGTATCGCGCTGCGGCCGAAGCATTTCGGCGTCTGGACATGACGCTCAGTGAGCGTCTTGCTGACGCGGCGATCCGGGTGGGCGCTGGGATGGAAGCCCACGTACTGCAGGCCCGGGCGCTGGCGCTGCTCGGTCGCGCGCAGGACGCTGAGCGGGTGCTCAACGCGCTACCCGCCCAGGAAACCCCGGACTCGCTGTGGGCGGCGGCAACAGTACTGCGTGGCCTGAACCTGCTGATGGCGCGGGGGCTGCCCGAGGACGCCTGGGCGGTGATCGACGAGGCCGTGGCCGAGGCGCCCGACGCGGTGGTGCAGGAGCTGCTGGCCTTCCGCGCCCTCCAATTGGCCATGGCGGCAAGGCCTTCGGAGGTCATCGCGCTGGAGGAGGCGATCGACCGGGACAAACTGCCGGCTCGGTCGAAGATCAACCTGAACTTCGGGGTGACCATCGCACTGGGCGATCTGGGGCACCCGCAGCCGGCGACACAGGCCCCGGAGGACGCCATGGTGCTGGCCGCCAATTCGCCAGTCGCCGCGTATCAGGCTGTGGCCCTCGCCCTCATCCACGCCGACGCCCTGGTCAACAACGGCTGTATTCAGGAGGCGCTCACGATCGGCGATCGGGTGGGCCAGCAGTGGGCCGACCTGCCCAAGGTTCCCCAGATCATCGCCACGGCCATCAACGGAGTGGCCGCTCTTGGCCATGGCGACCTGGCTACCGCACAGCGCCTGCTCGAAGCGGCGCTGGCCCGTAAGGAACTACGCCACGAGCAGGATGGCCTGCCGTATCTGGGAGTCGGCTACTGGCTCGCCGTCGCCTACACCGAGGCGTTGGCCCGCGCCGGACGGACCGAAGACGCGATGGCCGCGCTGGAGTCGATGCGCGGCGCCCGTCATCCCGCGTACGCATTCATCGAGCCGAACCGCCTGCTGGCCGAAGCGTGGTTGGCGGCCTCCCGCGGCCGCACCAGCCAGGCGATCGAGTTGGCCAGGCAGGCCGCTGAATTCGCGCGTAGTCACGGCCAGTACGCCCGGGAGGTGCTCTGCCTGCAGAACGCATTGCAATTCGGCGACGACGTGGACGCCGATCGGCTCACCGAACTGGCCGAGATGGTCGATGCACCCCGCGCCGGGCTGGTGGCCCGCTGGGCCGCCGGGCTGGCGGCCAAGGACGCACCGGCCCTGCTGGTTGTGTCGCAGGATCTGGAGCTGATGGGGGACCGCATCGCCGCCGCCGACGCGGCAGCGCAGGCGGCACTGGTGTTTTCAAGCCAGAACCTGCGCGGCGGCAGGCTTACCGCCGGCAGCCGGGCCACCCAACTGGCCACCGACTGCGGTGCCACCACGCCGGCGACCGGGCGGGTGGCCGAGCCGCTACCGCTGACCGGCAGGGAGCGCGAGATCGCCGCGATGGTTCGAGACGGCCTGTCCAACAAGCAGATCGCTGAGGCGCTGACCATGTCGGTGCGCACCGTGGAAGGACACATCTACCGTGCCTGCGCCAAACTGGGGTTGGCCAACCGGTCCGATCTGGCTGCCGTTGTCAGCAAACGGCGTTAGGCCCCCCCGCAGTCGCCGCAGTCGCCGCAGTCATCTCCGCAGTCACCGCATTCACCGCAGCCGCCGTCGCACCCGCAGCCGCCGTCGCCCTGCCAGTACTGGCTCCGCTGCTGCTCGCGTACCCAGCGCTCGTGCTGTAGCCGGTCGGTGCCCGATCGGTTGCCGCCCCGTCGGCTGTTGCCCCATCGACTGAATGTCATGCCGCGGTTCTACCCCGCGGCACCGACAAAAAAGATGGACCCACCGAGGCGGGTCCACCTTTTCTCGTCAGTTGCGGCTAGCCCAGACTCGGACACGTTGACGGATCCTTGTACGACGGAGCGGCCGGGCCACATCCCGTCACCGCCGCGAACAGACCCTCAGCCCAGACGACCAGTTGGAAGAGGCCGACCGTGGTGATCATGCCGACGTCCGCCGCGATCGGCAGGCCGATGGCGTTGATGATGCCCTTGATCACGTCGCCCCGGAAGATCTGCTTCACCGAGTCGAGAACGATATTGGTGTTGTAGGCCTGCAGTGGGAAGATCGCGGCGTTGATGAAGTCCGCCGTCGCCAGCAGCGTCGCGTAGGTCGCCGACAGGGCGGTCGAGATCGTCGCCGCGGTCCTGGTGATCAGGTTCCCGATGCCGGTGAGCAGTCCGCCGGCCGCGAACGGATTGGCCGTCGGCGCGGACATCGCCTGGACCATCGCGGCCAGATCCTGCCTCACCGATCCGTTGGCCCCGAAGGACTGGAAGAAGTCAGTGATGCCCTTTTGCACGCCGGCAACGAGTTTCGTGACGACTTCGACCGGGCTGACTTCCGGGAACAGCCCGAACGGAAGCTCGATATTCGCCATCGGCTGGGGGGCCGAGGTGAAGCCGTGGGCCTTGTCGCCGTAGCCGAGGTCCACGATCACCTTCAGGACCGGCTCGACGAGGGCGGCCAGCGGCTTGCCGATCAGCGGAATGGCGCGTACCGGCGTGAGCAACGGCAGGTACGGCGTCTTGATGAAGTAGTACTTCTGGTCGCCGTTGACCCCGGTGGTCGTGGGCAGCGCGAGGCAGGACGAGGAGCTCTGATTGCACGCGGTTCCCGGTCCCTGGGTGCCCATGACCGGGTCGTAGGCGCCGAGGCCCGTTCCGTAGACCCGGGCGAAGTAGTTCGGGTTCAGGTACTGGGTGTGGATGGTGAAGATGCCCAGCACCGCATTCGCCACCGACAGGAAGTTCATCGGGTAGCGCGGGAAGTCGGCGAACCCGTCGTATTCCAGCGCGTAGTTCGTCGTCGGATAGGCGTTGAGGGTCTCCGGTGTGTCGTTGGCCGGCGTCGCGCCGTAGAAGTCGATACCGGTGCTGTTGAACTTCAGGCCGGGGAAGCGGGAGAACCAGCCGCCGTTGGGGTTCATCTCCTGGCCCACCGTCACGTACTGAATCTGTCCGGGCGCAATGGGCGATCCGACGGTCTCCTGCTGTTGGCGTTGCAGCAGTGACCCGATGATCGCGCTCTGCGAGTACCCGAAGTAGGAGATCGGGATGTCGGGGTTGACCCCGAGGGTTGCGAAGATCGTGCCCTCGACCTCCGTCAGACCCTCCTGCACCGAGATATCGAGCGGCAGAACCTTGATACCGGTGATCGGGTAGGCACCCTCAGGTGTGTAGACGATCTGGGTGGTGAAGTCCACACCCGGGCTGTTGGGCTGGATGTAGAAATTCATGGCGGTCTCGGCCTGCTCGAAACTCGGGATCGGCACGCCGCTTGCCCCGAGGATGTAGGCGCACGCCGTGCTCGACTCCGTGCAGACGCTGGGCTGGAACGCTGCGGCCGCCGCCGGGACCGCGGAGCGACGAGCGAACGCGGCCACCGCCCACTCCAGCGGATTGTCGACCGGAGCGCTCGGGTTGCCGTCGACGGTCGGGTCGACGGTGTCGGTGCCGGCCGTTGCGAACGCGGAGACCTCGGCGGACACCGGCGCGACCTCGGGGGCGGACTCGACGGCCGGGGCGACGGTCGGGACTGCCGTCTGGACCGCCGGGGTTGCTTCGACCGGTTCCGCGGCGACGCTCACCGGTTCGGCGGCGGGCGCGGACGGCGCGGACGGCACCGGATCGGCGGCGAGTGCGGACTCGACTGCCTCGACCTCGCTGGGCGCAGCAGTGGCGGCCGCGGCGGGCTTGCGCACCACCGCCGTGGGGCTTGAATTGCGCTGAGCGTTCCCGGTGGCCGCGGCCGCGCCGGGTGCGCTCCGATTCGCTCGGGCCGACCGTGACGCCGGCGCTGACCGCGGTGCGTCGTTATCGGCGCTGCGGGCGTGTGACGTCCGCCCCGACGTACCTGAATCCGATCCGGCGTCCGCCGACGCGACACCGCCGGAGAACCACACCGCTCCCACCCCTAAAGCCACCGCGAGACCACCCACACGGCCGATCAGCCGGGAGGCGCGGACGTCCGAAGTTGGCAATTCATACTTGTTCATCAGGGAAGGCTAAGGGTTTCTTGTGCGCGATATGGGTAAAACCGCGCAGAAAATCCTGAACCAAGTCGAAGTCTGAACGTCGTTGCGAGAGTTAACCTGACGCGAGTTCCCCCCGAACACGACAGAGGACGCCCCATGGCCACCCCCGCTCTCAACGCCCGTCGGCCACGAGTGGTCGTTATCGGCTCCGGATTCGGTGGCCTGACCGCCGCCAAGTCACTCAAACGGGCCGACGTCGACGTCACTCTGGTGGCCAAGACCACCAGCCACCTTTTCCAGCCGCTGCTCTACCAACTGGCCACCGGCATCCTCTCGGCCGGCGATATCGCGCCGACGACCCGCCTGATCCTCAAGCGAAACAAGAACTGCCAGGTCTTGCTGGGTGACGTCGACGACATCGACCTGACCAACCGGACCGTCACCTCCCGGCTGGGCACTATGGAGACGGTGCTGCCCTTCGACTATCTGGTGGTGGCGGCGGGTGCTCAGCAGAACTATTTCGGCAACGATCACTTCGCCACCTTCGCCCCCGGCATGAAGACCATCGACGACGCGCTGGAACTGCGCGGCCGCATCCTGGGGGCCTTCGAGGCCGCCGAGGTCACCACCGACCCCGAGGAGCGCACCCGTCGGCTGACGTTCGTGGTGGTAGGCGGCGGTCCGACCGGCGTGGAGTTGGCCGGGCAGATCGTCGAACTCGCCCAGCGCACCCTGCCCGGGGCGTTCCGCACCATCGACCCGGCCGAATGCCGGGTGCTGCTCTTCGACGGCTCGCCCTACGTGCTCTCGCCGATGGGGGAGAACCTCGGCCGCAAGGCCCAGGCGCGGCTGGAGAAGATGGGCGTCGAGGTCTGCGGCAACTCGGTGGTCACCGATGTCGATTACATGGGCGTTGTGGTCAAGGACAAGGAGACCGGCGATGTGCGCCGGGTGGAGTGCGCCTGCAAGGTGTGGGCGGCCGGGGTGCAGGCCAGCCCGCTGGGCGAGATGATCGCCGCCCAGTGCGAGGGCACCGAGGTCGACCGGGCCGGGCGAGTGGTCGTCCAACCGGACCTGACGGTCCAGGGCCACCCGAATGTCTTCGTCGTGGGCGATATGGCGGCGGTGCCCGACGTCCCGGGTGTCGCCCAAGGCGCCATCCAGGGAGCGCAGTACGTCACAAAGACCATCAAGCGCGCGCTCAAGGGCGCCGACGACCCCGCTACCCGGCAACCCTTCAGCTACTGGGACAAGGGCAGCATGGCGACCATCTCCCGTCACCATGCGGTGGCCAAGATCGGCAAGCTGGAATTCGGCGGCTACATCGCCTGGCTGGCCTGGCTTTTCCTGCACCTGCTGTACCTGGTCGGGTTCAAGAACCGGCTCAGCACCCTGTTCAGCTGGGTCCTGACGTTCACCTCGCACAGCCGCAGTCAGCTGACCACCACCAGCCAGTGGGTCTACGCGCGGTTGGCGATGAGCATCGTGGAGAAGCAGTTGCACTCGCCGGTCGCCAGTTCCGAACAGCTCGCCGACGAACTCGACCAGGTCGCCGCGCCGGAAACGCTGATCGGTCCTCCGGTGGTTCGTCCGCCTGCCTAGCCATCATGGCTACATGGCCCGCCGTATCACCGACGCATTCCGCAGGACGGTCCCGCCGGCGATAGCCGAACCGGACCACTACGACCCCGACGACGTCGCGGCGATGCTGCGTGAGATCGGCGCCGCACTGGTCGAGACGTCCCTACCCATTCAGGTGATCGAACAGCGCCTGCGGGATATCGCTGCCCGGTACACCACCGAGCCGGTGCAGGTCGCGGTGCTGCCCACCCTGTTGTTCATCCAGATCGGCAACGCGGTGCACCAGATGGAGAGTTCGGTGCAGTCCTCGGGACTGCTGGACAAGGCCGCCGGAGTCGACAAGATCGCCGAACTGGCCCGGGCCGGCGCGATCAGCCCGACCGACGCCGTCGATGCGGTGCATGCCGTCCGTGTCGCGCCGCCCCGGTTCGGCGCCGTCGTCACCACGGTGGGCTATGCGTTGACCTCGGTCGGGTTCGGCATGGCGATCCAGCCGTCCTGGCGGGCGATGCTGGCCCACTTGGTGCTGGGCCTGGTGGTGGGCGTCATCGTCGCCCTCAGCCGGCCGCTTCCCGGGCTGGGCCCGATCCTGCCGAGCCTGGCGGCGTTGGTCGTCACCCTGCTGGGAACCTGGTTCATCGCCGACGTCGCCCACGACGGACTGCTGCGGGTGATCACCCCGGCCCTGATCGCCACCCTGCCGGGTATGGCGCTGGTGGTCGGTTCCATCGAATTGGCCAGCGCCAAAATCATTTCCGGCTCAAGCCGACTGATCTACGGCATGGCCCAACTCGGTCTGCTGGTGTACGGGATGGTGTTGGGTGTGCGGATCGCCGGACAGGTGACCCCGCAGTCGCCGTCGAACCCGCTGGGCTCGTGGTCGGCGTACGCGGCCGTGGTGGTTATCGCCGTCGGGCTCTACCTGTACCTGTCGGCGCCGCGCGGCTCGTTGCCCTGGCTGCTACTGATCATCGGGGTGTCCATGCTGGCCCAGAACCTCGCCGGGCTGGTTCTCAGTGCCGCGCATTCCGGGTTCATCGGGGCGATGATCGCGATTCCGTTCGCGATGCTGTGCGCCCGGATCAGGACGGCACCGCCGGCCAGTGTGCTGGCCCTGGCGGCATTCTGGTCGCTGGTGCCCGGTCAGCTGACCTTCATGTCGGTCGGCCGGGGCGCGGCAGGGGACTACGCGAACACCGCCGGCATCGGTGTCGCGGCCGCGGCGATCGTCTCAATCGCGCTGGGCACCCTGGTCGGCTGGAGCCTGCTGCGGACTGTTACCGCCCGCCGCCGCTAGCCGACCCGGTTGGGCACCACCATGACCGGACGGTGGCTGTGGTGCAGGGTGTTCATCGCCGCGCTGCCCAGGACGATCTCGCGGGCCGCCGAGCGGCCCCGCGAACCGACGACGACCACTGCGGCGTCGTTGTCGTCGGCGGCGGCGATCAGCGCGTTGGCCACCACCCGGTGGGCGCGCCCCCTGCCGCGCGCTACCCGTACCTGGGTGACTTCGGTCCCCGCAAGCCCGGATATCTCAGGCGTGGGTACGTCGTGATCTTCATCGACGGACACCGCGACCAGGGGTCGCTGCGGGAACATCCGTTGTGCTGTGGCGATCGCGGCCTGGGCGCCCTCCGAACCATCCCAGCCGACCACCACCGGTCCGGTGCCCAGCGCTCCGTACTCGGCGGACAGCAGCGGGTTGGGGATCACCAGCACCGGCCGGGAACCGTAGTGCACCGTCATATCGGACACGCTGCCGAGCAGGGCCTCGGTGCCGCCGAGTCCGCGGGAACCGACGATGATCAGATCGGCGTCGACACTTTCCGCGGCCTGTCCGATACCGAGTCCTTCCCCGCCGAAACAGCGCTGCACCAGCGCCTCAGCCTGCCAGCCGCCGGCCCGGGCCAGCGTCACACCCATCCCGGTGATTCGCTCGGCCTCGTACCTGCCTTCCTGCTCGACCAGTTCGATGAGGCCGTCGAGATTGCCGGCCCGCTCCCAGAGCCGCCGGCGCATCCGCTCGCTGGCAAAAGGCGGACCCCACAGGTAGGTGATCCAGGCCTGTGCCCCGGGCACCAATCGCGTGCCTGCCGCGATCGCATCACCGGCGGCAGGGGAACCGTCGTATCCAACAACCACCCGCTGCGCCATCGCCGCCTCCTCCACGATCACCGTACCCCGCGAAGTTTCGTCATCGGCATTGCGAAGTATGAATTCACGGACCGGAAAGGCCTTTCGGCCCTAAGTGGTAGGGACTGTTTGAAATTGTCGTAGTGGTGCAGTTTCGGCAGAGTGGGGTTATGGGTACGGGTTTTACCGTCGCCGCGGGACCGACCAACTCCCACCACATGCTGCCCGCCCATGAGGTGGTGCTGTTGCTGGAGACGGACCCATACCGGGGACTGACCGCCGCCCAGGCGCAGGAGCGCCTCGAACGGTTCGGGCCCAACGTGCTTCCTGCTCAACGCGGTTCGAGCCTGTTAGTTCGGATCCTGCGCCAGTTCCACCATCCGCTGATCTATGTGCTGCTGGTGGCCGCCGCCGTGACCGGCGCACTGCGCGAATACGTGGACTCAGCCGTCATCCTCGGCGTCGTAATCATCAACGCGTTCGTCGGCTTCATCCAGGAATCAAAGGCCGAGGCTGCACTGCAGAGCCTGCGCGCCATGGTGCACACCGAGGCCACCGTGATCCGCGACGGTCAGGAAGACCGGGTCGCCTCCGACGAACTGGTGCCGGGGGATCTGATCCTGGTGCAAGCCGGCGACAAGATACCGGCCGATATCCGGGTGCTGCGGCAGGCCGAACTGCGGATCGACGAGTCCGCGCTGACCGGTGAGTCGCTTCCGGTCGGGAAGAGCGAAGTGGCACTGCCCGCGGCGACGCCGGTCGCCGATCGGCTCAACATGGCCTACTCGAGCACCCTGGTGACCGCCGGCACCGGTGCGGGGGTGGTCGTCGGCACCGGCGCGGAAACCGAGATCGGCCAGATCCACCGTCTGGTCGGCGCGGCCGAGGCCCTGGCCACGCCGCTGACCGCGAAACTGGCCAAGTTCAGCAAGATCCTGACAGTGTGGATCCTGGCCCTCGCCGCCGTCACCTTCGCGTTGGGGCTGCTGCGCCGCCAGGACGCGGTGCAGACCTTCACTGCTGCGGTCGCACTGGCCGTCGGTGCGATACCGGAAGGCCTGCCGGCCGCGGTGACCATCACCCTGGCCATTGGGGTGGCTCGAATGGCCAAGCGGCGGGCCGTCGTTCGCAGACTGCCGGCGGTGGAGACCCTGGGCAGTACTACGGTCATCTGCGCCGACAAGACCGGCACCCTGACCCAGAACGAGATGACGGTACGCGCGGTGTGGACCCCGGATTCGGCCATCCGGGTCACCGGCAACGGATACACCCCGGATGGCGCGCTGCTCGGCGACGATGGCACACCCGCGTCGGTCACCGATGATGCTGCGCTGCGATGGACCCTGCTCGTCGGTGCCGCCTGCAACGACGCCGCGCTGACCCAGCACGACGGGCACTGGTTGATCACCGGCGACCCGACCGAAGCAGCCATGCTGGTGGTGGCGGCCAAAGCCGGTGTGCGGGCTGGAGGTGAGTTCCCACGCACGGCGACCGTGCCGTTCAGTTCGGAACGGCAGTTTATGGCGACTCTTCACGAGCAGCGCGGCGGCGACCATGCGTTGCTCGTCAAGGGGTCAGTGGAGCGGATGCTGGAGTTGTGCGACACCCAGATGAGCATTGACGGCACCAATCGCCGCCTCGATCGCCCCGCCGTCCTGACCGCCGCCGAGCGCCTCGCCGACGAAGGCTTGCGGGTGCTGGCGATGGGTGTATGCATCGGCTTCGACCCGGCGAACTTCGGTGAGGACGCAGTCCGCGGCTGCCTGACCCTGACCGGGCTGCAGGCGATGCTCGATCCGCCCCGGGAGGCGGCCAGAGCGGCGGTCAGCGCGTGTCATTCGGCTGGCATCGAAGTCAAGATGATCACCGGCGACCACGCCGGCACCGCCCGCGCGATCGCCGTCGGCGTCGGCGTCCTCCGCTCGGATTCGCCGGCTGCGGGCACGGTCCTCACCGGTGCGGAGCTATCCGCCCTGAGCGCCGAGGAACTCCCCGAGGCCGCCGACCGCGCGCACGTGTTCGCCCGGGTCTCACCGGAACAGAAGCTGAGGTTGGTCGAGGCGCTGCAGGCCAGGGGTCATGTCGTGGCGATGACCGGCGACGGGGTCAACGACGCACCGGCGTTGCGGCAGGCCAGCATCGGCGTGGCCATGGGCCGCTCGGGAACGGAGGTGGCCAAGGACGCCGCGGACATGGTGCTCACCGACGACGACTTCGCCACCATCGAAGCAGCGGTGGAGGAGGGCCGCGGCGTCTTCGACAATCTCACCAAGTTCATCACCTGGACGCTGCCCACCAACGTCGCCGAGGGCCTGGTGATTCTAGTGGCGATCGCTCTGGGCAGCGCGCTGCCGATCCTGCCCACCCAGATCCTGTGGATCAACATGACCACCGCGGTGGCGCTCGGCCTGATGCTGGCCTTCGAGCCCAGGGAGCCGGGCATCATGTCCCGGCCGCCGCGCGATCCGGCCCAGCCCCTGCTGACCCGCACGCTGGTGTACCGGATCCTCTTGGTGTCCGGACTGATGGTGCTGGCGTCCTGGTATCTGTTCGAATGGGAACTGCGCAACGGCGCCTCGCTACCCGAGGCCCGGACCGCTGCGCTGAACCTGTTCGTGGTCGTCGAGGCTTTCTATCTGTTCAGTTGCCGATCCCTGACGCACTCGGCCTGGCATGTCGGATTCTTCAGCAACAGGTGGCTGATCGTCGGCGTCACGGTGCAGGCGGTGGCCCAGATCGCGATCACCTACCTGCCCGCGATGAACAGGGTCTTTCAGACCGCTCCGATCGGAGGCGGGGCATGGCTGCGGATCGTCGTTATCGCCGCGGCCATCAGTGCGGTGGTGGGTGTGGAGAAGTGGCTGCGGACCCGCGGGGTCCGCACCTCACTCAGCCGCTGATCGGGTCGCCGATGATGACGTCCTCGCCGATCACCTCGCGGAAACCGTGCCGCAGGCTTTCCATCAGGCACTCCCGGTCGGTGACGGCGGCGTCGTCGGAGCTGACGCCGACGCTGGCAGTGCCGGTATAGGTCAGCATGGTGACGTTGATCGCCGCGCCGATCGGACCGACCAGCGGATACATCCGCTCCACCTTGGCTCCCGACAGCCACACCGGAATCGGGACGCCCGGCACGTTGGAGGCGGTCAGGTCGGAGGTCTGCGCGGCCGCCGACACCAACTCCGGCGGCAGGAAGCGGCTCAGTTCGGCGAGGTAGTCCGCCAGCTTCAGAGCCGGCTCCGCGCGCCAGGCGCGCACCGTGCTGGCCGCGGTCTCCAGCACGTCGTCGATCCGGTTACTCACCAGGATCTCGAATCGGGCGATGGTCACCGCGTTGCTCTCCTCGGCGGAGGTGCGCAGCGAGATCGGCATGTTCATCCGCAGCCCGTCGACCGGGTGGCCCAATTTCACGTGGTAGTCGTGCATGCCGACGCTGATCGCGGCCAGGAACAGGTCATTGACCGTCCGGTCGCGTTTCTTGGCCGCCGCCTTGAACTGCTCGAAGTCCATATCGATGGTGTCGAAGTGGTAATTGATACTGCGGCCCTTCAGGATCGGCGACATTGGCTCGCTCGCCACCTTGGTGAACCGGACCACCGACCCGAGGTTTTCCCTGATCTTGCCGAACAGCGTTCGGGGATGCCGCAGCGCGGTGGCCGCCAGCGGGCCGAAGCCCTTGATTGCGTCCTCGACGGTCCTGGCCACCCAGCCGACGTTGTTGCGGAGCACCGCCTGCATGAAGCCCCTGGTATCCAGCAGCACCGGATCCGGCGCTTCCGGCATCGGCCCCAGGTCGTTTCCCTCGGGGGTGAAGTCCAGCAGCGCCAGCCCGAGTTGGACCGCGCCCTGGCCGTCGGCGATCGCGTGGTGCAGCTTCTGCACCAGCACCGCCTTGCCGCCGGGCAGACCCTCTAGCAGCGTCACCCGCCACAGCGGCCGATCCTTGTCGAAGTCGGCCATGCTCTGGCGGCGCGCCTCCTCGAGCACGTCATCCCACGTGGAGTTCTCGGTCATCCGGAAGCGCCGCATGTGGAAGGTCAGGTCGAAGTCCGGATCGACCACCACCCGCGGTGTCTCCAGGCCGGTCGGCCCTTCCACCACCTTGGATCGCAGCACCGGAGCCAGCCTGGTGGCGCGCTCGTAGCGGTCGGCCAGCTTGTCCCATTCCGGGCTTTTCTCCAGAACCAATACGCCCAGGATGGTGGAGCGCAACACCGGGTCGTCGGTGGCCATCCGCCAGGTGGCGAAATCCCAGCCGCCGAGGCGGCGGGCTTCCTTAATGGTCTCGTCGCCGCGCAGGGTCTTGGGCGTGGCCTTTGCCGGCGACTTCTTGGCGGGGGCCTTCTTGGCGGGGGCCTTCTTTGCGACGGCCTTCTTGGCGGGGGCCTTCTTGG
>DAIPYT010000040.1:0-12679 GCA_036782595.1 Mycobacterium sp.
TCTCGACCAACGCATCCGCGGTCGCGCTGACCTCCAGAGGAGGCAGCCAGATCTGATGCGGCGGACGCGCGGGGTGGGATGCCAGTGAATCGCGAATGACGTCCAGGAGCTTCTTCCGCTTGAATCCGTCTGAGTGGTAAAGGAATTCATCCGGCTGTTCCGGCTCATCGGCTACCGCCAGTGCCTCGGTGTCGGACTGACTTAGCGGCTGGTACTCCCAGGTGAGCGAGCGCGGCTGGGCGAAGCTCACCGACACCGCCTTGTCCGTGGTCGCGACCTTCTTCGGAATGACGAAGGGTGCCGAGACGTAGAAGCAACGGAACGGCTCCAACTCACGCGGGCCCACCTTGAGCAAGGCATACCCGTTCGCTTTGGACGGCAGATGCAGAGCCGCGTCACTGCCGATGACGTCGCGGGAATCCTCGGCGGTCTCGGCACGCAGCGCGACCCGGAACGCGATGTTGCTCTTGGCCTTACTCAGCGACGACAGGTCCAGTCGCTGGCCGCCGAGGGTGAAGAAGACGTTGCAGCCGCGGCCCTCCTGACCGATGTGGATGACCAGCTCGATCCATTCCGGGTGGTGGTGGAACAGTTCCAGGTATTCGTCGATGATGACCAGCAGGATCGGCACCGGCTCGAGATCGCGGCCGGCCAGCCGCATCTCCTCGTATTCATTCGCGTCACGCGCGCCGGCGGCCTTGAAAAGGCCATATCGCCTGGCCATTTCGCCGTCGATCGCCTTGCGCATCCGCTCGGCAAGGTGGCGATCATCCTTGCCGAGGTTGGACAGTGATCCGGCGACGTGCGGCAGTCCCTCGAGGTCCTGGGCCGCGGACTCGAACTTCATGTCGACGAAGATCACGATGAAGCTCTCCGGCGAATGGGTCAGGGCGATTCCATTGCACAGCGAGAGGAAGTACTCGGACTTGCCGGAGCCGGAGGTCCCGATCACCACGGAGTGGAATCCCTGTCCGCCGAAATCCTTGGCGCGCAGGATCACGTGTTGCAGATCGCCCCCGGGCTTCACACCCACCGGGATCATCGCCCAGCGGTGATCGCCACGGCCCCGGCTATT
Source organism: Mycobacterium sp. (assembly GCA_036782595.1). Lineage (GTDB taxonomy): Bacteria > Actinomycetota > Actinomycetes > Mycobacteriales > Mycobacteriaceae > Mycobacterium. Next base: position 1,076 of record DAIPYT010000040.1, read on the forward strand.
CGCCCACAGACGGTCGAGGTCGAGGTTGCGCGGATCTCCGATACCCAGCGCGCGGAGCAGCTCACCGCCCTGGCTGTCCGGCTCGGAAGGATCACCCACGGTCGCCGGCGACCACCGCGCCAGCGCCCGGGCGTACCGGCCGGCGGTACTTTCGGCGAGCATGTCGGCCACCGCGTAGAACGCGTCGCGGTGCCGCAGGCGCCCTTCCCGCAGGCTGAACCGCTCTTCGGCACTGGCGAATCCGACTCCTTCGCCGGGACGGGTGGCCAGGCGCAGCACGGTGATTCCGGCCATGCCTTTCTGCCCGGTGACCGCTTCCCACTGCTCGGGAGTCCCGACGTTGTCGTCGACGATGATCCAGTGCGGCCCCAGACCGGCGGCCGCGTCGGTCTCCACCGGCGACAGCGTGGTGGTGGGGCTTGACCCGCTCGGCGGGGTCCACGGCCCGCGGCCCTTGCGATGGAGTTCCCCGTCGAGGGCGTCCTCCAACTCACCAGGCGAGGTGAACACCAGCCGGCGCGGGCCGCACGCGTCGAACATCTCGTCGTGCTGGTTGTGCGGCAACCACACCAACCAGGACCACAGCTCCGGATTGCGGGTGACCACCATGATCTTCAGGTCGCCGGGGCTGTGGTGGACGGCCAGCGAGCACAGCATCGCCCGCATCATCGAGTGCAGGCCATCCATACCGTCAGAATCGTCGCCGGCGAAGCTGTAGCCGGGGCGGGAACGCAGGCTCAGCACCTTGCTGATATCGCGGATTCGGCTCTGTTCCAGCATGAAATCCCGCAGCGCCCGGCCGGTCACCGGTTCGAGTTCTTCGCCTACCGGCACTTCGGGCCATTGGAGTGAGACGGCCGACTCCCCACTCGATTGCACGCCGATGCCCAATCGGACGTCGAGGAAGTCCGAGTCACCGGGGCGGCGCTCCCACATCCGCGGGCCGCCGATGATGGTGTCGAGGCTGTTGGGATCGCCGTGCACGAACAACTGACTTTTCCGCTGCTGCTGGGCGGCAACGTGAACCTCGTCGCGATCCTCGTCGAGTTGACGCAGATAGCTTCGCCGCTGCTTCTCCTGTTCGCCCCAACTGATCCGGCGTCCGCGACCGAAACGTCCGCTGAACATCAGCGCCCCGAATCCGACCAGGCCGATCAGCGGGAAGAACCCGGACTGCAGGGAGCGGACCCCGGAGGTGTACATCACGATCAGGGTCCCGAGGATTCCGACCAGCAGCGCCGGCGCCGCGATCATCAGCAGAATGTTGCGGGGCTCGCGCTCCGGAAGCGCCAGCGGCGGGTTCACCATGACCCGGACCGGCGTCACCGTGGGCGCGGACTTACGGGGACCGCGGACGAAGCGTCGCTTGGACATTCGGTTATCTCCCTGCGCCTTGTGACGGTTGCGGAAGCGGCGCAGCCGCGCCGGCCGGGACGATTGCGTCACGCGCGAGCAGCGCGGCAGACCGGCTGATGGCAGGACCGGCGGCAAAGGTCCGCACGATAGGCCACGGCGCCTGAACGGCACTGCTCGGATCAATTCCCAACGCCTGCAGGCTGCCCTGCTCCCATTCGACCCCGTACCGGACGCCCTGCGGAGAAACCCAGTACAGGCTCTCGCGGGTGTCGGTTGAAGCTGCGCCACTGGTGGTGGCGACGAAATTCGCCGCGCCGGGAAGCATCAGCGTCTGCTGCGCCTCGACGGAGGCGGGGTCGCGGGCGTCGCGCACGAGCGCCACGATGCGGGCGTCCTGGCTTTGCGGGACCGGTAGGCCGCGGCCGTTGTAGACGGTGAGGGCGGCCTGCGGATCACCTGACATCTTCTGCCAGCTCAGGCAACTGACCGGGTTGGCATCGGTGTCGATGAAATCCAGCTTCCCGGTCGGGTAGAACCCCACGTTCAGATTCTCTACCTCCGGGATGTTGACGAGCTTGTCCGGCGAAACCAACTGGGGCGCAGTGACACCCTGGCTGTTGGCGGTTCGCAGCAGATCGGCGACGAACGCGGTCACCTTCTGAATTCCGTTGGGCAGCAGGACATAGAAGCCGCTGACATCCCCGTTGGCGTCCTGGGTCTGCAGTACCCGTCCGACCACCGAACCGGCCAGCAGACGCGACGGGGTTCCGGCGTCGGGGATCGCCGGCACCACGAGCGGTTCGGTGGCCGGTATCGCATCGAAGAGCGCGGTGGACATCTCGACCGGGCGGATCGCGCCGGGATCGAGGCCGAGGTTGAAGGTCACCGATCGCTGTCTCGGATCGATCCGGCTGCGGCGGCCGTTCCATACCAGGTAGGTGGATCCGCGGTGGGTGGCCAGTAGCGCACGGTTACCGGTCATCGGTTCGGCGCGTCCGCCGGACAGTTCGCCGGCGATCGCGGTGACCATAGCGGCGGTACCGCTGCCCCGCCGCGGTGCGGTGTCGCAGACCGTCCAGGCGGACACCGGGTTGCCCGCGACGGTGACGTCATCCGGGATTCCCGGGATGCCGATCATCGGACCGGTCGGGTACTTGGCGATCTCGGCGGACTTGACCCAGGCGGGGGCGGTGGCGGCTCCGGTCGCGAGTCGCGCGGAGGTCAGATTCAGCGCCGGATAGAGCCTGCCATCGATTCGGGCATACAGCGCGCCGGTATCGCGGTTGCCCACGATCGCCGATTGTCCGACCAGGCCGGCGGGCTTCATGAAGTTCAGCAGCGCCATCCAACCGCAGCCCAGCAGCACGAAGACTAAAGACAGCGCGAGTGCGGCCTGCTGCTTGCGGTCGTCGTGGCGCATTCGCACCGAGAAACGGGTGATCGCGGCACGCAGTCGTCTGTTGTAGAAGAGGTGCCCGGAATTCTGGTCCCTGTTGCTGAGGTTCAGCGGCACGAAAGTCCCCGGGGTGCGGTCATCGGAGTTCGCCTCCGTAGCGCGCCTGGTAGTCGTCCTCGACCTCGGCCCGCAGCGCCGCGAAGGCCGTGTTCATCCGGGCGGCCAGTTCGTTATGGGAGTAATGACCCGTGACGCCGGGCTGCAGGGAAAGGTTGACGAGTTTGCCATCAGAGTCCGCAACGGCCTGAATATCGCCCATGTCTGCGCTGTAGGTGACCGTCTCCGCCTCGGCGAGGAGCGCCTCCCAACGGTCGGCAGCTTCAGTCAGATCGCGCAGCACGGAATCGACGAGTTCCTTGTCGCTAACCCACTCGGGGTCCGGGGACACCTCCATGCGGCAAGTATGGCGACAGCTTCTAGCTGCGTCAATTCAGTATCCCAAGAGATGCGCCGGATGTGTGGAGGAATGCGCTGGCAACTCTTGCCGGACCGCGTTCCTGGGGCGCTGCCGCCACACCGGGTCGGGTCGCGCCAGCGCAGGTCGAGTGGTGGGCCAACCCGCGGACGACGATTCGGCGCACAAGGTCACTTATTTGCTGTGTCACAGAAACTGCCCGGTGGCCCCCAGAAACCGCCGGGCCTCTGGGCCTCTAGGCTTCCCGAATGCGCTTCGCATTCAAGACATCTCCGCAGAACACCACGTGGGCCGACATGCTGGCGGTCTGGCGGGCCGCCGACGATATCGACGTCTTCGAGTCGGGTTGGACCTTCGACCACTTCTATCCGATCTTCTCCGACCCGGCCGGCCCGTGCCTGGAGGGCTGGACGACGCTGACCGCACTGGCGCAGGCCACCACGCGGTTGCGACTGGGCACGCTGGTCACCGGAATCCACTATCGGCACCCGGCGGTGCTGGCCAATATGGCTGCCGCACTGGACATCATCTCCGGCGGACGGCTGGAACTCGGTATCGGCGCCGGCTGGAACGAGGAGGAGTCCGGCGCCTACGGAATCGAACTCGGCACCATCAAGGAACGCTTCGACCGGTTCGAGGAGGCCTGCCAGGTGCTCATCGGACTGCTCAGTCAGGAGACCACCGACTTCCACGGCACCTTCTACCAGCTCACCGCCGCGCGCAACGAGCCCAAGGGTCCGCAACGGCCCCACCCGCCGATCTGCATCGGCGGCAACGGCGAGAAGCGCACACTGCGGATCGCCGCCAAGTACGCAGACCACTGGAACTTCGTCGGCGGGACGCCGGCGGAATTCGCCCGCAAGCGCGACGTCCTCAAGGCGCACTGCGCCGACGTCGGCCGCAATCCGAAGGACATCATGCTCTCGGCGCACGTCCGGATCAGCCCGGATCGGGGCTACCGCGGGGTCATCGAGGACTCCATCGCGCTGGGCGCCGAGGGGTTGGATCTGGCGATCGTCTACCTGCCACTGCCCCACGACCCCGCCGTGATGGAACCGCTGGCCGAGGCGATCCGGGATTCCGGGCTCTGGCGCGGGTAGGACGGTAGGACTTTCCGCCCCTGCACCGGAAGCTAGTGGCCGGTGAATTCGTCCATGGAGTTGTAGACACCCACACGACGCAGATAGATGTCACGCCACCGGGTCGGCAGAACACCGGTGAGCACCTTGTTCATCCGGGATGTCCACGGCATCACCACGAACGGCCGGCCCGCCAGCATCGCCGCCCAGGTCTCGTCGACCACCGCCTCCTGCTTGAGCATGGGTGTGAACAGGATGCCCTTGGCGCCGTCGAACATGCCGGTGTTGATGTAGGTCGGGCAGACGGTGGTGACCTTCACGTGGTCATGGCCCGCCTGTTCGAGTTCCAGGCGCACGGAGTCGGAGAAGCCGATCGCCGCCCACTTGGAGGCGGCGTACGCCGCCATCCGGGGGATCGCGTTGAGTCCCGCGGATGAGGCGATGTTGACCAGGCGGCACGGCCTGCTGGAGTAGATCATCGACGGCAGGAACTCCCGAGCCACCAGCATCGGGCCGATCGAGTTGACCTCCATGGTGAGCAGGAAATCGCGGGGATCGCTCTCCCAGAAGTAGCCGTTGCCCCGCACGATTCCGGCGTTGTTGAACAGCACGTGGATCGTCCCGACATCGGCGCGCACCCGGGCTGCCGACTCGTTCACCAGGGACTCGGAGGTGACGTCGACGACTTCGTAGTGGACTGTGCCGCCGGCCGCCTCCAATTCGGCGGCTGTCTCCTTCAGCGCTGCCTCGTTGGCATCCCACAGCACCACCGCGGCGGCACCCTCCTTGACGGCGTTGGTGGCGAACAGCTTGCCGAGGCCCATGGCCGCGCCGGTGACCAGAACGTTGCTCCCCCGAACCGATTCCATGGTGCGCTCCTGGATTGTTGTGTGCTCTGCCCCTATGACTGTGCCCCTAGGACTGTTCTACCCCGCGTCTACCCCGCGCCACTACCCTGAACCCACCATGGACGGCCGATTGAGCACGGGCACCGCCTCCGAGGACCGCGCCGAAGTCCGGACCGTCCTCGGCTGGTTCTTGGTGCTCGTTGTGCCGCCGCTGGTGTACTTCCTCATGTCGGCTGAGGGGTTCAGCACGCAGGCATCGATCTTCGCCGCACTGCTGACGGCGACGGTGCTGCTGTGGATCTTCTCCCTCATAGAGGAGTTCGTCGGGCCGCTCGTCGCCGTCGTCGGCACGCTCTTCGTCGGGCTCGCGCCGCCCGCGGTGGCGCTCGCGGGTTTTTCCAGCCCGAGCATGCTGCTCCTGGTCGGCGTCTTCGCCTTGTCGGCGGCGATCAGCTCTTCCGGACTCAGCTACCGGCTGATCACGCGCCTGCTGCTGAGGCTGCCCGACAAACCGTTCTGGCACCAGACCTCCCTGCTGATGGCCGGCTACGCGCTGTCACCACTGGTGCCCTCGGCGAACGCGCGTCTCTCGCTGCTCACACCCAGCTACAACGACATGGTCACCGGCCTGCGTCTTCCTCCGCGTGGACCCGCGACGACCGCCCTGCTCGCTGCGATGTTCGGTGGCGCCGCCCTGTTCTCTCCGATGATGGCCACCAGCAAGTCTGCCAATATCGCCGGACTCAGCTTCCTGCCTCCGCAGATGCAGGCCGAGTTCGGCGGCATCTTCTGGCTGGTCGCCGCCGCGACCGCCGCCTTGGTGATGACGGTGGCGCACATGGTGACGATCCCGAGGTTGTTCCCGCCCGACCGCGAGGCGCCCCTGCCGCGCGAGGAGATGCGGCAGAAACTCGGCGCCATGGGACCGCTCAGCCCGGCGGAGTGGACGGCCGCCGGGTGCTTTGTGTTCTTCCTCGTCGGCAGCGCCACGGTGGGCTGGCATCACATCAAGCCGCCTTATCTGGCCGGGTGTGTTCTGCTCGGGCTACTGGTGACCGGCACGTTGTTGCGCAAGGACTTCCGCAGCAAGTTGGACTGGCCGCAGGTCTTCTTCCTGCTGGGCCTGGACAGCATGGTCCGCATCATGGGCTATCTCGGCCTCCAGGATGCGCTGGCCCGCTCGATGCGGCACTACTTCGACTTCGTCGACGGCCGTATCGCTGTGTTCATTGTCGTCTGCCTTGGGGTCACCCTGCTCCTGCGACTGGCACTGCCGGTCACCGCCGGCGCGCTGACCGCCGCGGTGATCCTGCTGCCGATCGCCCTGGCACAGGGCATCAACCCCTGGCTCGTCATCTTCTGCACGGCCATATTCAGCGATATCGCCTTCTTCACCTATCAGGGCACCAACGGCATTCTGCAACTGAACTCGGAGGGACTGCTAGACCGGGCCGACCGCAAGGGCTTCATGCGCTACGCGATGCTCATGAACGCAGCACGGGTGCTCGCGGTGTTCGCCTCGATCCCGTGGTGGAGTCAGCTGGGGCTGATATGAGGCTGACCTGGATAACCACCTTGAAAACCCTGCTCGTCATCAGCTGCCTGCTGAGTTTCGTTCTGCTGCTGGGCTTCTTCAACGAGAGCAAGCCACGGATACTCGTGCTGCACTCGGGTGCCGAACAGTCCCCGTGGGTTCAGCAGGTGGACCGCGGGATGCGCGCGGCGCTGGAGGCCAACCGACGTCCGGTGACCGTCGAGTGGATCTACATGGGCGTGACCGCTCCCGCTGCCGGCCGCGCCGCCGGTCCCGCGCAGGCCGAGGCACACCGTGCGATCGCCCGCGAGGATCCCGCCGTCCTCATCGCGGTCGACGACGAGGCGAACGAGCTCGTCGCGCGCGATTACGTCGGGCGACAGGAGCCCCGAATCCTGTACGTCGCGCTGGACCGCTCGCCTGCCGACTACGGATATTCGGGCGCCCCCAACGTGTCCGGTATCGCCGAACGACTCCCGTTCACCGGTGTCAGGGATGCGATCACCACACTGTTCCCCGGCCGCCGCCCGACGGTATCGATCATCGGGGTGGACAGCATCACCGGCCGCGCCGAGATGGCGCAGGTGCGGGCGTTCGACTGGGGCCCCGTGGAGCTGATGTCGACGCAACTGGTCGCGACGGGCAGTGCCTGGCGCGACTCCGTCTCCGCGGCAAGCGATTCGGATGTGTTGGTGGTCCTGAGCTGTCAGGACCTGCCCGATGGCGACGGTGCGGTGTTCACCGCGGCCGACGCCGCCCAATGGACCCAGGACAATGCCAAACCGCTACCGATCGGCACCCAGGTGGATTTCGTGGCGAACGGCGGCGCGCTCAGCTTCTCGCCGCCGCCGGATGACAACGGGCGCAAGGCAGTCCAGCTCGCTCTCGACTGGCTGGATGCCCGTCAGACCCCCGGGCCGCCGGCCCCGGTGGAGTCCGCACACTTCGAGGTGGCACTCCGCCAGGGTGCGCTGGCCGAGCGGGGCGTCACCCTGCCGGCGATCTACCTCGAGGCTGCCCGGGAGAACGGAAATCTATTTTGATGACCGCTCCCCCGGCACCCGTCAACCGCAGACCCCACATCATTCGGCTGGCCCTGTTCGCCGCATTCCTGCTCCTGCTGTTCTATCTGGTTGCCGTCCAACGGGTTATCGACATCGAATCGGTGCGCGCCGCCATCGCCAGGAGTGGGCCCGTCGCCCCACTGGTCTACATACCGGCCTCTGCTCTGCTGGCTTCGATCTTCGTCCCCGGTCCCCTGCTGGCAGCGGGCAGCGGTCTGCTGTTCGGGCCGGTTCTGGGAACGTTCGTCACGCTGGGCTCGACGACCCTGACTGCGGTCATCGCAGCACTGGTCGGCAGGCACGCCGGCCGGGACAGCGCCCGGGCGCTGATCGGTGCGCAATGGGCTGAACGAATCGACTTACAGATTCAACGGCGCGGGCTGTGGGCGGTCGTGGGACAACGGTTCATCCCCGGCATCTCCGACGCGTTGGCGTCCTATACCTTCGGTGCGTTCGGAATGCCGTTGTGGCAGATGGCGGTCGGCGCGGTGATCGGTTCGGCACCGCGGGCGTTCGTCTACACCGCACTGGGGGCCTCGATCTCCGACCTCACCTCACCGCTGGCCTACGCCGCAATCGGGGTCTGGTGTGTCACGGCGATCATCGGGGCGTTCGGCGCACATCGGGGCTATCGAAGCTGGCGCGGCCGGCGTCAGTAGCACCTTCGGCAATTCTGCTGTCGAGTCGTGCCAGGTATTCGGTGAGAGGGAACAAGGCGACTTCGGACGTCCCCCGTTGTCCATCCGGGCTGTACTCGAACGGGTCGTCGATATCCCTGATCAGCCGGTACATGTAGACGTAGATCAGGGTCACGAAGGGGATGACGATCGCCTCGGCGGCCAGGCTCCTGAAGCTCGAAATCAACAGCAGGCAGATGATGAGCACGATCAGCATTTCCAACAATGCGTATCCGGCGGCCAGGAATCCGGTTCGCGAGATCACCGAAAGCCGACTGACGATCTTCCTGATCTTGTCGACGTCCCCGGTCATCTTGCCCACCGCACCGCCGTGCACACCCTGCTTCTCCAGATCCTGCAGCGTCAGCGCAACCCGGTGCAGGGAGTCGAAAACATCCTCCTGAGCGTTTCGCTTCATCAGCCAGTCGTAGATGCTCTGCGCCATGCTCCGGTGGACGCCGATCACACTGGATCGCTGGATCGGTGTGGCGTTCACCGCGACTGCGTGCTCGAGGCTGTCTTCCAGGCTCTCCAATTGCGCGGCCAGTTCGGCGGGAAGCTTTTCGCTCTCCTTGTAGTCGGCCATCGTTCCGGCGAGCATGAAGCCGATCAGGAAGATACCGCCGGTGAGCACCAGTGCGGTGTCGGTGAAGTCGATCCAGCCGTCGAAATGCAGAACCGAGCTCAGCAGAATTTTCGCGATCAGAACCGCCGCCACAATCGGCAGCGTGGTGAGCAGTAGCCTCCACTTCAGCACGCCGTTCTCCTCGTTGCTGGCCGGTTCGTAGCGCAGCCTTGGGGCCTCTCGCGCGCTCATCATGCTACGGCCGCTGTTAACTGTCTTGTGTTTGCACGGTTGGGTGCAGGAGTGTGGAGGACATGAGTTTCAACACCAAGAACGGAACGCGGGGAGCACGGCAGCCCGGCGGACGGTTCCTGACGCTGATGAACGGCTTCATCGCCAGGCGTATCCGTCGGGGCGGCAAGCTCATGGGGGGCACCGACGGGCTGGTATTGACCACGATCGGGCGCAAGAGCGGCGAAGAGCGGAGTACACCGCTCGTGTGGTTCCCCGGGGAGAATCGCAGCTGGCTGATCGTCGCCTCAGCGGCCGGGGCGCCCAGGAATCCAGCCTGGTACTACAACATCGCGGCACACCCGGACCAAGTCCGGATAGAGGTCGCCGGTCGCCCGATCCCGGTCACCGCAGAGCAGTTACACGGGCCCGAACGCGAGGCGGCGTGGCGCAGGATCGTGCAGGAATCCGCCCGATTCGCCAAGTACCAGGAGCAGACCGACCGTGAATTGCCCGTCATCAGGCTCACGGAGCGGTCAGCCGCCACGTCGTAATCGCTTTAGCTGCGGCGATCAACCCGTCCGCGGGGTCGCGGATTAAGGTTCTTTGGTCGGCCTCGATTGGCAAGCCGACAGAACGGTTGGGTGAATTCATGACCGCAGCATCAGAGGCGCCGGAGCTCGAATCCCGGGTCGGCCACTGGTACCAGATGGACGGCACCTACCTGGTCGGCCGCGAGAAGGTCCGCGAGTACGCCCGCGCGGTGCAGGACTATCACCCTGCGCACTGGGATGTCGCCGCCGCCGCGGACCTGGGCTACTCGGGTCTGGTGGCGCCGCTGACCTTCACCTCGACCCCGGGTATGTCGTGTAACCGCAAGATGTTCGAGTCGGTGGTCGTCGGCTACGACACCTACCTGCAGACCGAAGAGGTCTTCGAACAACACCGGCCGATCGTGGCGGGCGACGAACTGATCATCGACGTCGAACTGACCTCGGTCCGCAGGACCGCCGGCCGGGATTTCATCACGGTGACCAACACCTTCACCGACATCGCGTCCGGCGAGCGGGTCCACACTCTGCACACCACCGTCGTCGGCGTCACCTCCGAGGACATCAACCCCGAAGTCAAGGTGGCGGTGCAGAAGGCGATGATGCACGACGTCGACATCATGGGAGTCGGCGAGGCGAACTACGAGAAGGCGGTGCGACCCGCGGGCGACTTCCGACTCGCCGAAGACACCGCGCGTGCACCCGGGACGCTGCTCTTCGACGACCTGACGGTCGGTGACGCACTGCCGGTGCACCACACCCGACTGTCCCGCGGGGATCTGGTCAACTACGCCGGGGTCGCCGGGGACGCCAACCCGATCCACTGGGATGAGGACATCGCCAAGTTGGCCGGGCTACCCGATGTCATCGCGCACGGGATGCTGACCATGGGTCTGGGCGCAGGGTTCGCCTCCGCGTGGTCGGGAGATCCCGGCGCGGTCACCCGCTACGCGGTCCGGCTTTCCCAGCCCGCAGTGGTGTCCGCCGCCGAGGGCGCCGATATCGAATTCACCGGAAAGATCAAGTCACTGGATCCACAGACCCGCACCGGTGTTGTGCTCGTCGGCGCGAAATCCGATGGGGGCAAGATCTTCGGCATGGCGACGCTGGACATTCGGTTCCGTTAGACCAACGGTTCCGTTAGACCAAGCGGCACAGCATCATTCGGATTTCATACGGTCGGCGGTGCGGTGTGCGCGCCGCACCGCACCGAGCGGGTCGGCGTAGAGGCTACTCAGCGAGACGACGCCGGCGCCGGACTCTTGCACCCGGTTCCCGAATCGCGTCAACCGAACTTCGCGCACGGGCAGCGATGAGCCTTGGGCAACGGCCGCGCGCAGCGGTGTGAGCCCCTCCAGGTACTCCGTGAAGGCCTGACCGCCGACCACGATCTCATCGGGGTTGAGAATGTCGCGCAAGAGGGCAACAGCTCCGCCGAGAACCCGGGCCCGCTCCGCGAGTAGCTCACGGGCCTCCGCGGCTTGCGCATCACCTCGGCGCGAGATCCGCATCAGCACTGAGATTGTCGAGCCTGGACCGGATACAGGCAGGATCCCGCGCTTGCATGCCGCGGCAACCACCGCCTCATCGCTGACCGTGGACTCCAAAGTTCCAGTGCCGCCCAGCATTTCGGACCGCACCGGCAGGCTCGCAATGGTGCCCGGTCCGCTCGCCGGGGTGTACACCCGGCCATCGATGACCTGGGCGAAGCCCACCGTTTCGCGGGCATAGAAATACAGGACACTGAGGCGGTCGCCGAAATGCAGGCCACTTAGGCGGTCGCCGGTGCCGGTGCGCCGCCGGCCCGGTGTGCTGAACAGCAACTCTG
>DAIPYT010000040.1:12779-23374 GCA_036782595.1 Mycobacterium sp.
AGGCGGTCGCCGGTGCCGGTGCGCCGCCGGCCCGGTGTGCTGAACAGCAACTCTGCACCGGCCATGGCGTCGACATGCGAGGCCACCGAGACAGGCATCCCCAAGGCGTTGCCCAACGCCGGTCCGACCGGGGCTTGTACCCAGCCGAGTCGGGGGTGGTCGACCAGACCGCCCGCGCTGTCGACCACGCCGCCCACCGCGATACCCACCCACAGCGGTCGGCGACGGTGCCAGCGGCTCAAGTAGCGACGGCCGCTGTCCGCCAAAGATGCCAAGGCCGAGGACTGGGAGCCGCCGGGGGTGGGGGTCTCGACGGCGTCGAGAGTGCGACCGAAAAGGTCGCTGGCGACGACGCTGGTGGTCCGGGCGCCGATGTGTAGACCCAGGGTCAGATAGGGCTCGTGGTTGATCTCCACCGGGATCCGCGGGCGGCCGATCGCCCCGGGTGTGGCCAGGTCAGGCCGCTCGCGCAGCAGTTGGGCCTCAAGCAGGGCGCTGACCTGCCGATTGACCGTGGCGATGGAAAGTCCGCTGCCGGTGGCGATGGCATCGCGTGCGACGGGGCCGTAGTGGCGTACCGCGGCGAAGACCGCAGCGGCGGCGCCATCGGCGATCAGCAACGACGGCGCGATGACATTGGCCAAAGGGCTGTGCAGAGAACCGAAAGGGTTGTGCAGAGAACGGGGTACCGCGGTCATATCCGGTGTCTTTCTCACGTCGGGTCGGGGGCTGTGCCACGCCATCGACGTCGAGCAGACAGGGGAGGTCCGGCCGGTCAGGCGCAGCGGGTCGCGCGGCAACAACACGCGCAGCCCAAGACCGAACAAGCGGCCGTCCCACTTCGGTACACGCTCGAAAATTAGCACAATGCACAAAGGCGGACCCCGGACGACGTGCTCGTCTCCCCGGGGCACTCGCGGGCGGCGTCGGCTAGCGTCATTGGCGCTATGCCACCCGATATGCCTCCCGATATGCCTCCCGATATGCCTCCCGACTTCGACGACGTGTCCAACCGGGAATGCCCGGCCTGCCATTCAACGGCTCCGAGGCTGACATTCTGCGGAAGCTGCGGAGCCCGCGCCGGCGCGCCGGTCGATACCTGGAGTCGGCTGCTGCGCCCGAAGGTCTTCGCCAACGCCCATCGCGAGGCGATCTGGGTGCCCCGAGTCAGTAGCGGGCTGTTCCCTCGGATCGCAGGCGAGACCCGCAACCCGTTCCGGGTCGGGCTGATCTTGGTACTAATCGGCGTCGTCCTGCTCTCCGCGGTGCGACTGAACGGCCCCCTCGGGATCGTGGCGGTGATCGGCTGGCCGTTGCTGTTCCTGATCTACGTCTGGGAGACCGACGTGTTCCGGGATATCCCGGCGAGGATCCTGGTCACCGCGATGCTGCTGGGCATCGGACTCGGCGTCGGGGCGTGGTTGTTCGCCGGAAAGGTGATCGCCGGCTCCTACGGGGTCTCCACGGGCTCAGGCCTGCTGCTACTCGGTGAGCAACTGCACATCGGCTTTCTGATCTCGCTGGGTGGGGCCGTAATCATGCTGGTTCCCGCGTTGGTCACCCGACTGTTCCGCATACCGGTGCGCGAATCTCTGGACGGTTTCGTCGTCGGTGCCTTCGGTGCGCTGTGGTACTCGACGGCCGCGACCACAACCATCCTTGCGCCGCAATTCGCCGAGGGATTGCAGGAGGACCAAAGCGGGGAGCGACTACTCCAAGACTCGATCACCTACGGGATCGCGAGCGCAGTCGTGACAACCGCGGCCGGCGGTGTCGTCGGTCTGCTGCTGTGGTTTCAGTCGCGGGAGGGTCGGGATCCGCGTCGACCCCGCGCCGCGCTGGCGATCTGTGCCGCGCTGGCAGTCGGGTCCTACCTTGCGGTGTGGGCCGTCGATTCCCTTGGCCTGCCGAGGTTCACCGATATGACGGCAAAGCTGGCGGTGGCCGCGCTGGCGCTGATCGTGGTCAGGTGCGCCGTGCAGATCGCCCTGCTTCACGAGGAGCCCGATCCGGCCAGCGGCGACCCGGTGCTGTGTGTGCACTGCGAGCGCATCGTGCCGGATCTGCCGTTCTGCGTAGGGTGCGGTGCGGCCGCACGGGCCTCGTCACGGTCGTCGCGGCGGCTGCGCCATGAGTTCCCACCGGTCCGCCACGCCGTCGAGTAGGCGCTGACGGCTGACTGCCGCTAGCCGATGGCCTTCTTATAGTCGGCGAGATCGGTTTCAAGGTCGGCCAGAACCGCATTCCAGTCCGGGGCCCACAGCGTCACACCCTTGAGCGTTCCGGTGGGTGTGTTCGCCTGATCAGGCTCATTCAGGGTGACCGTATTGCGCACCGGAATCCCGAAAGCCGTTGAGTACACATCCTTCTGAGCCTGGTCGCTCAGCAGAAAAGCCAGCAGCTTCTTGGCCTCCTCCGGCCACTTCGCCGCGGCGGTGACGCCGGCGACATAGGGCAGCGAAATGGTGGTGCGGGTCTTGTCTGGCATCGCCGGGAAGAAGACGTCGAATTTCGACCCGTCATTGTTGATGGCGGCGAGGTTCATCTGCACATCGCCGTTGGCGACCAGGAGTTCCCCGCTGTCCACTTTGGGTTGCAGGCTGGATGTCGACGATGCCGGTCCGACATTGTTGGGTTGCAGCTTCGCGAGATAGTCGAGCGCGCCCTGCTTGCCCATCAGATGCTGAAGCAGTAGCAGAACAGCGGTGCCGTCGCCGGCCTCGCCTGGAGTCGAATACTGCAGCTTTCCTTTGAACCGTGGGGCCAACAGGTCCTGCCAGGTCGCCGGCTTCGGATCCACCCCCCGGTTGGCGATGAAGCACAGGGCTGTCTTGACGATCGGAACGTAACTGCCTGCCGGCCCGATCAGTTCGACGGGGATGCCGTTGGTGTCTGCGCCACTCGGCTGTAGCAGTCCGGCCTTCTCGGCCTTCTGAATGAACGGCGGAAGGGTCACCAGCAGGTCGGCCGGCGGGACGGACTTCCCGTCGGCGTTCAACCGTTCCCACACCGCGCCGGAGTTCAGCCGGGAGACCAGCTCGCCCGAGCCTGCCTCGAAGAGGGTGACTTTGATCCCGGTCTCATCGGTGAACTTCTCGAACTGCGAGTTGTACCAGGCACCAAGGCCGTTGGCGCTGTAGACAGTGAGAGTCGGGTTCTCTCCGGATCTTCCGCTACTCCCACAGCCGGCCACGGCGGCAGCCAGCACGCCGAGCAGGACGAGAAGGGATTTCACTAAGTGACGGGCGTTCATCGCGGTGGGTCGCCTTTCCAGCTGAAGCTTTCCACGTACTTGGCCATCCTCATCGCGAGTTCCAGATTGGCCGAGGACGGCGGACCCGGGCCGAAGTCCTTGGAGAACCGCCGGAACGGCCCCTCGGCGACGGCGACGAGGGCGAGGTCGTTCTTCACCGCTGCCATCACCACGACACGGAGATCGAATCGCGCTGACAAGCCAGGTTTTTGGACGTTGGCAACCACCCCGTAGCCGAGTTGGTAGCCCACCATTGAGTTGGGTAACTCGTAAGCCACCGTGGCGTTGGGGAACTGTCTGGCGAGGAAATCGGTCACCACCCGGCGCGCGACGCGGGCGTCTGCCGGCTCACTGAATAAACGCAGCACCCCGCCGTCGCCCGCGGTGTACCGCGCGGTGACACCGTCCTGGCCGGTGCTGACTTCGAACGGCTGATCCGCAGGGGGGTAGGCCACCGAGAAACTGCCATCCGGCGCGACGAATCGCGGCAGGTTGGCCACCGGGAAGGAGTTCGGCGGACGCCCGCAGTCCGGCGGGCAATTGTAGGTCGACGCGTCGGCGACAAGCTTGTCCCAGATACCGAGGACCAGCATCCCAATTCCCAGGCCGAGCACCAGAAGTCCGAGGGTGGCGGCATAGCGCGCTCGGGGCGCACCCCTGGCTGTGTAGCGGCCGGCTGGGACCGCCACAGCGTCAAACTCGTTGGCGGAGGGCGTCGAGGATTCGGTCACGCGCCCGCCCTCGCCAGCAGGATGCTCCTCACCAGGTTGTCCACATTGGGGGTACCCAACCCGGTGACCATGTCGTAACCCACCGTGCCCGAGATGCTGATCGCGTTGCCGCCCAGGTTGATATCGCGCAGACCGGAGGCCAATTTCGCCGACTTGGCCAACCGGTAGAGCACGGGGTTGAGTTCTCCGACCGGCTTGGCGCCGTCGGCGCGCAACGTGTCGTTCATCAGTGCGGTCAAGCCGGCCCAGATCGGTGCGGCCTGAGAGGTACCCCCGCCAACCATGAACTCCTGGTTGAACACGATGCGCACCCCGGTGAACGGGTCGGCTACCGCGGAGACATCGGGAACCAGCCGGCGATCGGGAAGTTCGGTGCCGACGCCCACCGTCTGCCATTCCGGCCGGGCGAACAACGTCGAAGCTCCCCCAGCCGTCCCGAGGATCAAAGGGGTGTTGTACCAAGACTGCTCCGACAGCCACTGGCCCGCGGCGTCGGTCGACAACTTGGTTCCGCCGATCGCCGTCATCTCCGGCAGCGAGGCCACCGCGTCCACGCCGACGTCGTCCGGGTGCGGCGGAGCCGACCAGCTCTCTCCGCGTTTGCATTCAAAACCCGCAAGGTCGCCGGTGGCATTGAAGGCCGTGGTGCCGTTGCCGATGGCTGCCGCCAACGCCTCGCGGACCGGCGCGAAGTCGGCCGCGGTGAACAGCCGGTCGCAGCCCCAACCGATCGAGAAACTCCAGATCGCCCCGGGGTACTGGCTGTCCACCGAATTCATCAGCGCGCCAAGCTTTTCGAATGCACCGCCGGAGATGGTTTCCCGCGCATTGACCAGCACCAGCTTCGCGTCCGGGGCGATGGCGTGGATAACCTGCAGGTCCATGTTTGCTTCACCGGACCGCCGATCAGGCATGCCGCCCATGACCTCGGGGGTGAACCGCGGCAGACCGAAGGAATCGGCGAAGGTGTCCATGTCTTGTTGGTCGAATCCGTCGAACGCGAACACCACCACCGTTTCACCCCTACCGGTGTGGCCCTCCTCGACCAACGGGGTCGCGTTGTAGGCGTTCAACAGCTGGCTCGGAAGCAGCCCCCCGTCGGGGACATCTCGAGGCAGCGAGGGCATCGATTCGCTGGCGGGGGTGTAGCTCAGGATGCGGCCCAGTCCGGAGACTTCGTCACCGGCCTCGGTCGGTACCTCCGGCTGCTGAGGGGAGGCGTAGAAAACCCGTTCCGGTTCGGCACCGGCCCGGATCCGGTAGTCGTGGACGGTCACGCCGAGCGCATCGGCCATCGCCGAGGGGGCACCGTCGATCACCGCCCAGCTGTCGCCGTCCTGCCAACGCACCGACAGTCCGCGCTGCGAAGCCCACCGGATGAGCCCGACCGGTTCGCTCCCCTGATGCAGGGCGGCGGTGACCTGGACGCGGTCGAACCGGGTCGGCCCGAGATCGGTGGACTCGGCCAACAGACGGCCGTACGGGCCGCCGATCGCGTTGGGATACGCCAGCGCCGCCGGCTGGTCGGCGACCATCACCGCGGCGGTGACCGATAGGGCGCTCACGACAGTCAGCGCCGGACGGGGAATCCGCCATCTGGTCACGGCGCCATCCTTTCATCACAGGAGGAGTTGGCCGGTCCCGGAGTCCAGCGACGCATCCTTGGTCTCCCGCAGGAACATCAGTGCGGTGAAACTCAGCGCCGCGGCGCAGGCCAGGTACAGGCCGACCCAGCCGACCCCGTACTGGGAGACGAGCCAGGTCGCAAGGAAGGGCGCCACCGCAGCACCCAGGATGCTGGCCGCGTTGTAGGAGATCCCCGAACCCGTGTACCGCACGTTCGTCGGGAACAGTTCGGGAAGGACCGCGCTCATCGGCCCGAAAGTCAAGCCCATCAGGGTCATTCCGATGACCAGGAAGGCCAGCATCTTGCCCTGCGAACTCCCGGCCGGCGAGAGCAGCGGCGCGAAGAGCGCGCCGTAGGCGATGATCGCGGCGGTCACCACCAGAAGCGTCGGGCGCCGGCCGAACCGGTCGGCAAGCAGGCCGGACACCGGGATCATCGCCGCGAAGAACAGCACGGCGATCAACTGCCACTGCAGGAAGTCGACGTAGTTGAACCCCAGCCCCTTGCCGTTCGGAGGCCGCTTGGCGGTGCCGTAGCTCAGCGCCCACGTCGTGACGGTGTAGAACAACGTGTAGGTGGCCAGCATCACGAACGTTCCGATGATCAGCTGGCGCCAACTGCCGCGAAACACCTGTGCCAGTGGGGATTTGACCCGCTCACCCTGCTGGACGGCCCGGACGAACACCGGTGTTTCGGCCAGCCGGACCCGCACGTAGAGACCGATCACCACCATCACCGAGCTGAGCAGGAACGGGATTCGCCATCCCCAGGCCAGGAATGGCCCGTCCAGATCCGGCGATGCCGCGCTGTGGCCGAGCAGGAGGATCAGCAGCAGGAACACTCCGTTGGCGAGCAGGAATCCCAGCGGCGCGCCCAGTTGCGGCCACATCGCCGCCCACGCCCGTTTGCCCGGCTTGGCGGTCTCGGTGGCCAGCAGCGCCGCCCCGCTCCATTCCCCGCCCAGAGCCAGGCCCTGGGTGAAGCGCAGAACCGCCAGCAGCGCCGGGGCCAGCAGCCCCACCTGGTGATAGGTCGGCAGCAGTCCGATCGCGAAGGTCGCGATCCCCATCATCAGCAAGGACCCCACCAGGGTGGCTTTGCGGCCGACCCGATCCCCGAAATGCCCGAACAGCACCGAGCCCAGTGGGCGGGCGACGAATGCCAGTCCGAATGTCGCCAGCGAGGCCAACAACGCCGTCGTCGGATTGCCCTTGGGGAAGAACAGGGCCGGGAACACCGAGACGGCCGCGGTGGCGTAGATGTAGAAGTCGTAGAACTCGATGGTGGTGCCCACCATCGAGGCGGTCACGATCCGCCGGCGTGGCACCCCGTCGAGCAGGTCGGCATCGGCGGTGTCGGTTTTCACTAGTCCAGCCCTTCGGTGGTGCTGCACCCGAGCGATGACCGCCGGGGTTTGGCGAAATGGTATGTCGTGAGGCAATACTGAAGCGATGACCGTCACCTCGCCGGTCGCTCGTCGACTCACAGTGCGGGCGCTACTGACGTTGACCTTCGCCACCGGACTCGTGGACGCGATCAGTGTTCTGGTGCTCGGCCACGTGTTCGTCGCGAACATGACCGGAAACGTGATCTTTCTCGGTTTCTGGTTCGTCCCGCATTCCGGGGTGGATCTGACCGCCGCGGCGGTGTCTTTCGTCAGCTTTGTGATGGGCGCCGTCATCGGTGGCCGGTTCGCGCGGCATCTGGGCCACGACGTGCGGGGCTGGCTCACCGCCGCGCTGGGTGCCGAGGTGATCGCACTGGCGACGCTGGCCATCCTGGCCGGTACCGGGGTGCTGAGCTATCACGGCATCGGCCGGCTGATCCTCATCCTCGGGCTGGCGCTGGTCTTCGGTGCGCAGTCCGTCGTCGCCCGGCAGTTCGGTATCCCGGAGTTGACCACCACGGTGCTGACCGGCACCATCGTCGGGATCGGGATGGACAGCAGGCTGGCCGGCGGAACCGGCCAGGGCGAGAGGCTGCGGTATCTGGTCGTCCTCACCATGTGCGCCGGGGCGGTGGTCGGCGCCACACTGTCCCAGTTCGTCGTCGCGCCGGTAATCGCCCTAGCCGCCGTGTGCGCCGCCGCAGGGTTGGCGATCTTCCGCTACGGGAGTCCCGACTAGCATCAATAGCAATGGATCAGGATCTGGAAGTACGTCCGGCCCCGAAAAGTCCGGCTTCGCACAAGCTGTCCGCCGAAGCCGGCCGGAGGCGTACCTTCGCCGTGATCAGCCACCCCGACGCCGGCAAGTCGACGCTGACCGAGGCTCTCGTTCTGCACGCCAAGGTGATCACCGAGGCGGGCGCGATCCACGGTAAGTCGGGCCGCCGGGCAACGGTGTCGGACTGGATGGAGATGGAGCAGGCCAGAGGGATCTCCATCACCTCCACGGCACTGCAATTCCCCTACACCTCCCCGGACGGGCAGGACTGCGTCATCAATCTGCTCGACACCCCGGGGCATGCCGATTTCTCCGAGGACACCTACCGGGTGCTCAGTGCCGTCGACTGCGCGGTCATGCTGATCGACGCCGCGAAAGGCCTTGAGCCGCAGACCCTCAAGCTGTTTCAGGTCTGCCGGCACCGCCGGATCCCGATCATCACCGTGATCAACAAGTGGGACCGGCCCGGCCGCGACGCGCTGGAACTTCTCGACGAGATCCAGGAACGCATACAGCTCAAGCCCACCCCATTGACGTGGCCGGTCGGCATCGCCGGAGACTTCAAGGGTGTGCTGGACCGCCGGACCGGCAACTTCATCCGGTTCACCCGCACCGCGGGCGGCGCCACGGCGGCACCCGAGGAGCACATCCCGCCGGATCGCGGGGAGGACGCCGCCGGCGTCGACTGGGTCAACGCGGTGGAAGAGTGCGAACTGCTCTCCGCCGACGGCAGTGACCACGACCAGGATGCCTTCCTGCGTGGCGAGACGACGCCGTTGCTGTTCACCTCGGCCGCGCTGAACTTCGGGGTGAACCAACTGCTGGACAACCTGGTGCGACTCGCGCCGGCGCCGGGCGGACAGTTCGACGTCGACGGCAATCTGAGGCCGGTCGGGGCGCCGTTCAGCGCGTTCGTCTTCAAGGTGCAGGCCGGGATGGACTCCGCCCACCGCGATCGGATCGCCTACGCGCGGGTCTGCTCGGGCACTTTCGAGCGCGGGGACGTTCTGACCCACGCCGCCACCGGCAAGCCGTTCGTCACCAAGTACGCACAGTCGGTGTTCGGCCAGCAGCGTTCCACCTTGGACAGCGCCTGGCCGGGAGATGTGATCGGGCTGGCCAACGCGGCGTCGCTGCGCCCGGGCGACACCCTGTTCCGTGATGTGCCCGTGCACTTCCCGCCGATCCCCAGCTTCGCCCCCGAGCACTTCGCCGTGGCGCGGGGCACCGACCCCAGTAAGCACAAGCAATTCCGCAAGGGTATCGAGCAGTTGGATCAGGAAGGTGTGGTGCAGGTTCTGCGGTCTGATCGACGCGGCGATCAGGCGCCCGTCCTCGCCGCCGTCGGGCCGATGCAGTTCGAGGTCGCAACCCACCGCATGGCAACGGAATTCAACTCGCCGATCGCACTGGAGCCACTGCCCTACACCGTGGCCCGGGCCATCGATCCCGAAGACGCCGCGGTGGTGGACAAACAGGTGTCCATGGAGGTTCTCACCCGCACCGACGGGGTGATGCTCGCGCTGTTCACCACCAAGTGGCGGCTGCAGGGATTCAGCGAGGACAACCCGGCGGTGCGGCTGAGTTCGCTGGTCGCGGCCGGGGAAAACTAGCCCCTCCGGCGCCTCTCGCTAGGACTCTCCGACCTGCCCGCCCTCGACGATCACGCGTCGATCCAACCGGACGTTGGCCAGCATCCGGCGGTCGTGGGTCACCAACAGCAGCGCACCGTCATAGGTTTCCAGTGCCTGCTCGAGCTGCTCGATGGCGGGCAGGTCGAGATGGTTGGTGGGTTCGTCGAGCACCAGAACATTGGTGCCACAGGCCTGAAGCAACGCCAGGCCCGCTCGGGTGCGTTCCCCTGGCGAGAGTTCCTCGACCGGGCGTTCGACATGGTCGGCGCGCAGACCGAACTTGGCCAGCAGAGTGCGCACATCGGCGGTAGACCAGGACGGCACCCGTTGTTCGAAGCGGTCGACCAGCCGATCGGAACCGGAGAAGTAGGCGCGGGCCTGATCGATCTCGCCGACCGCGACGTTGGCCCCCAGGCTCGCCCGCCCTTCGTCAGGTTCGCGGCGACCGAGCAGCAGCCGCAGCAGCGTGGACTTGCCGGCCCCGTTCGGACCAGTGATACCGATCCGCTCACCGGCGTCGATCTGAAGCGACACCGGGCCCAAGACGAAATCACCCTGGCGCACAACGGCATTGTCGAGGGTCGCGACGACCGAACTCGACCGCGGGGCGGCACCGATGGTGAACTGCAGATCCCACTCCTTACGGGGTTCGGCGACCTCCTCCAGCCGGGCGATCCGGCTCTCCATCTGACGCACCTTCTGCGCCTGCTTCTCGCTGGACTCCATCGCCGCCCGTCGCCGTATCTTGTCGTTGTCCGGAGCCTTGCGGATGGCGTTGCGCACACCGTGACTGGACCATTCCCGCGCCGTCCGGGCCCGGCCCACCAGATCGGCCTTCTTCTCGGCGAACTCCTCGTACTCCTCCCGGCGATGCCGGCGCTTGACCGCGCGCTCTTCCAGGTAGCTTTCGTAGCCACCGCCGAAGAGGGTTGTGGTGTTCTGGGCGAGGTCCAACTCGAGTACCCGGGTCACGCTGCGCGCCAGGAATTCCCGGTCGTGGCTCACCAGAACGACGCCGCCGCGCAAATCTGCGACGAAGTCCTCCAACCGGGCCAGGCCGTCGAGGTCGAGATCATTGGTCGGCTCGTCAAGCAGAACGATGTCGAATCGGGACAGTATCAGCGCCGCCAGTCCGACACGCGCCGCCTGGCCACCGGACAACGCGGTCATCGGGGTCGAATCCGC
>DAIPYT010000041.1:0-23318 GCA_036782595.1 Mycobacterium sp.
GGTCAAGTGCCGGTCGCATCCGAGGTGACCTACCCCGGATATGCGCTGCCCGCGGCCAGCTACCTGGCTCCGCCACTTCGGCGTCCGCGGTTGGGGTGGCTGCTGGGCCGATGGGGAACCACGGTGGCCGCCGTGGCCGTCGTGCTTGCCGGTGTCACCTTGATACTGACGCCGAAGATCGCCCACTACATGTGCCCGCCGGAGTGCGGACGCCCCCCCGCCGGAACCCCGGTGACCGGGCTGCCACGGTTCACCTCCGCGGCCGGGGACTTCTCGGTGTCCTACCCGTCGCCCGAGGCGGCCTATGCGATCACCACCTTCGACAACGGTGTCTCAGCCAAGTTGATCGGCGGTGACACCGGCATCATGCAGTTGTTCTCCGAGCCGGCCAAGGGCAGAACCGCCCAGCAGGTCGTCGAGGCGCTGTTGAAGAATCGGTTCCCCGACGCCGCCGTCTCCTACGCGGTTCCCAACGCCATGGTCGGCTACGAACCCGGTTACGGCGTGTTCGCCGACGACTGGCCGCAGAACCCCTCTGCCAGCTTTTCCCGGCAGCGCATTCTCGCCATGGCGGCGGTCAAGGATGATCTCGCCCTGATCGCGTTCGCGACCGGGCCCTATCGAACCTTCGGCCCGGACTCCGGCCCCGGGCTGCCGTCGGCAGCCAATCTGCAACTCGCCCAGGACCTGGGGAAGTACGTCAACAGCTTCCAGTGGGGCCCGGACGCGACTCCCTGATGAATTCCCGGACGCAGTTGCACGTGCACCGCTACGGACCACCCGGCCCGGCGGAGATCCTGATGCTCCACGGGCTGACCGGCCACGGCGCCCGATGGCACCGGCTGGCCGGCAGGTACCTGTCCGATGTCGGTGTGCTGGCGCCGGATCTGATCGGGCACGGCCGCTCGTCCTACGCCGCGCCGTGGAGCATCGATGCCAACGTCACCGCCCTGGCCGGACTGATAGAAGACGAGGCCGGCGGCCCGGTGCTGGTGGTCGGGCATTCGTTCGGCTGCACGGTGGCCCTGCACCTGGCCGCCCAGTGCCCGGATCTGGTGTCGGGCCTGGTGCTGCTCGACCCGGCGGTGGCCCTCGACGGCCAGTGGATGCGCGAGGTCGCCGAGGCGACGCTGGCCTCCCCGGACTACACCGACCGCGCCGAAGCCCGGACCGAGAAGGCATGCGGGTCGTGGGCCGACGTACCGCCTGATGAGCTCGATGAGGACATCGACGAGCACCTGATCACGCTCCCCAACGGCCGCTACGGCTGGCGGGTCTGCACCCCGGCGATGGCCTCCTACTGGAGTGAGTTGGCCCGCGATATCGCGCTGCCGCACAAGGGGACCCGGACGACGTTGGTGCGCGCCGCATTTCAGGATCCGCCGTATGTGACGGAGGCATTGGTCGATGCCCTGTCCGGCCGGCTCGGCGGGGACTTCACCCTCACCGAGTTCGGTTGTCAGCACATGGTGCCGCTGGCCAAGCCGGCCGAGACCGCAGCGGTCATCCGCGACATGCTCTGACAGGCATGGTCTCAAGATGCCCAGGGTCACCGATGAGCAGGTGGAGTCGGTGCGGGCCCTGGTGGCGTCGATCCCGCCCGGCCGGGTGGCCACCTACGGCGATATCGCCTGCGCGGCAGGACTTTCCAGCGCCCGCATCGTCGGATGGGTGATGAGCACCGACTCCTCCGATCTGCCGTGGCATCGGGTCCTTGCCGCGACCGGACGACCCGCGCCGCACCTGGCGTCGCAGCAACTGGCACTACTGAGAGCTGAAGGCGTCTTGGCCGACGACGGCCGGGTGCCGTTGGCGGCGGTGCGCCACCGGTTCGGCTAAACCGCCATCCGCACCACGGCGGCGGTGCGCAACAGACCCGCGAAGGCCTCCGGCGTGGACCGCGGGTGCAGAGCATGCACGGCGAGCCGGAACATCAACGCACGCAACAACATCTGCGGCCACTCCGACAGGTCGTCCCACCGCTCGAGCAGTTCGTCGTCGGCCTCACCCCAGGCCATCGCGTCGACGACGGCCACCCCGGCCGCCCACGACGCCGGTCGCCAGTACGGGGTGATGTCGGTGATGCCGGGCGCGGCGGTCCCGGCGAACAGCACGGTGCCGTAGAGGTCGCCGTGCACCAGTTGGCTCGGGCTCTCGGTGGGTTTACGCAGACTGGCGAGCTGGGTGATCAGTTCCCTCGACTGGGCGCGGTCCGCGGTGTCGGGCAGCTCGGGGGCACCCAGCGGCAGGGTGTGCAGCGGGCGGTCCTCCCAGGCGGCGCGGTCGGCGACGGTGAAGACGTCGACGTCGGTCCACGGCGGCACCGGGCCCTGGGTCAGGAACCGCGGCCGTTCGAGGGTTGCGGTGACCTCGTGCAGGCGCACCCCGACCGAGACCACCTCGTCGTGTCGGGCCTCGGGCCCGCCGGCGACGTAGGTGTCGGCGCGCCAGCCGGACACCACATAGCGGCCGTCGGTGGACCGGACCGGCCGGGCCAGCCGCAGGCCGTCGACGAACAGCGATTCGCGCACTTTGGCCGACCAGGCCGCGCGGGCATGATCGGCGATCGGAGTCAACACGATCTCGCCGTAGCGCCAGCCGCCGTCCCAGGTCTGCTCGGGATCTGTGTTCTTCAAACCGAACGCGGCCAGCACGTGGTCCGGCGGGCGCTCGTCGATCACATCGTCAGGGTAAGGCCCGGCAGCCGTAACGGGCCGTCAGTAACTGGCCATGTCGGGTTCGAATTGCTCAGCCCAGGCCACGATGCCGCCCCGAAGGTGCAGTACGTCGGTCACCCCCGCCTGTTTCAGTGCCGTCAGCGCCTGCGCCGAGCGCGTCCCGCTCTTGCAGTACAGCACCGCGATCCGGCCGGCCGGCAACAACGCCGGGCCGCCGGCCGACTCCAACAGCGCCTTGGGGATCAGCTGCGCGCCCTCGATGCGGTTGATCTCCCATTCGGCCGGTTCGCGGACGTCGACGAGGGCGACGGCCGCGCCGGAGTCGAGCAGGTCGCGCAACTGTGCGGGACTGATGCCGGGATCGGCGGAGTCACCCGGGCCGCAGAGCGCTTCGTAGTCGACCAGTGCGGTGATGGGCGGGCCGGCCGGGTCCTTGCGGAGGGTGATCGTCCGATACGACATCTGCAGGGCGTCGTAGATGAGCAGCCGGCCCAGCAGTGATTCGCCGATACCGGTGATGAGCTTGACGGCCTCGGTGCCCATCACCGAGGCGATCGACGCGCACAGCACGCCGAGCACGCCGCCCTCGGCGCAGGACGGCACCGCCCCGGCCGGCGGCGGTTCGGGATACAGGTCGCGGTAATTCAGGCCGCGCTTTTCACCCTCGGGCCCGTCCGGGGCGTCCTCCCAGAACACCGACGCCTGCCCGGAGAATTGATAGATCGAACCCCAGACGTAGGGCTTGCCGGCCAGCACCGCGGCGTCATTGACCAGATAGCGGGTGGCGAAGTTGTCGGCGCCGTCGATGATCAGGTCATACCCGCCGAACAGGTCGACGGCGTTGTCGGCCGCCAGCCGGAACGGATGCACCCGGACCTCGACCAGCGGGTTGACCTCGGCGATGGCCTCGCGGGCGCTGTCGGCCTTGAGCCGGCCGATATCGGACTGGCCGTGGATGATCTGGCGTTGCAGGTTGGATTCCTCGACGACGTCGAAGTCGACGACGCCCAGCGTGCCCACCCCGGCCGCGGCCAGGTACAGCAACGTGGGCGAACCCAGGCCCCCGGCCCCGACGACCAGCACGCGGGCGTTCTTGAGGCGCCGCTGGCCGAGGGCTCCGAGTTGGGGCAGCAGCAGGTGGCGACTGTAGCGGGCGACCTCGGCGCGGGTCAGCTCGGCGGCGGGCTCGACCAGCGGCGGCAGTGGCATGGCTTCTCCGTCGCCCTGCACGTCGTCAGGCGATCGGATACGGCCAGGGGTTGAACCGGCAGGTCTTGCCGTCAGGCTGCACCGACTGCGGGTCGAAGCGGGTGGCGTCGTTGTCGGAGGTCGAGAAGGTCTGCTGCATCATGATCGGCGCCAGGCCCCCGGTGCGCTCGCACGGCTCGTGTTTGGTGTAGCCGATGGCGTGCCCGACCTCATGGTTGATCAGGTACTGCCGATAGGACCCGATATCGCCCTGGAACGGCATCGCCCCGCGCACCCAGCGGGCCCCGTTGAGGAACACCCGCGGCTCGGCGTCCGGTCCGTAGATCGGGTTGTAGCAGGAGGTCTCCAACTGGATTTCGTAGCCGCAGCCCTCACGAACGGTGACCGGAGAGGTCAGCGACACCCGGAAGTCCGGCTTGGCGGCCGGGTCGTCGATGCGCTGAAAAGCGAACTGCGGGTTGTGCGTCCAGCTCTTCGGGTTGCTCAGCGTCTCGGTGACCATCCGCGCGAAACCCTCGTCACCGCCGAAGGACGACGTGTCGATGCCGTCCTCCACCTCCACGGTGTAGGTGAACGTCTTGGCGGTGCCCTCACCGACCTTCGGCGAGGCGCCCGGGACGATGTGCCAGGTTTTCGCGCCGGCTTCGGTGTAGGGGCCGCCGGCGGGCAGTTGCCCGGTGGGCAGGCTGGCGTCGAATTGGGTCAGGCCGCGCGGCGGGGCGCCGATGATGCTGGTGCCGGCGGACCCGATGGTCGGCGGACTCTTCACCGGATCGTCGGCCACCGGCACCGCGGTGCCCGTCATGGTCTGGTACAGCACCACACCGGTCAGGGCGATCAGCACCGGCAAGGCGTAGGCCCGCCAGCCGTAGGTGGCCAGGAAGTGGCCCAGCCAACTCTGCTTGCGGACATCGGCGCGGTCTTCGCGGTTGGCGCGGGGCCGGCCGGAGTCCTCGGCCATCGGGTCGCGCAACGCACGCAGCGGCTCGTTCCACTCGCTCAGCAGCACCGGCACGCGACCGCCACCAGGTGGCCCCGACTCATTGGTCACCGACCCAGGATCCCATAACCTGCGCGCACGTGACTCCGGGGCACGCCCGTGCGGGACCGGATAATGGGGCCGGATAGTAGTGTCGGGGGGTGAGCAACCTGACTGAGGCGGCCGCCCGCAAGCGGGCCCGCGGCGGTCGGCTGCCCCGGGGAGAGCGCCGTGATCAGCTGTTGGTGATCTCCAGCGAGGTGTTCGTCGACCGCGGCTTCCACGCCGCCGGCATGGACGAGATCGCCGAGCGGGCCGGGGTCAGCAAGCCGGTGCTCTACCAGCATTTTTCCAGCAAGCTGGACCTCTACCTGGCGGTGCTGCAGCAGCACGTCGACATCCTTGTGGCCGGAGTCCGGCAGGCGTTGCGCACCACGACCGACAACCGTCAGCGGTTGCGCGCGGCGGTGCAGGCGTTCTTCGATTTCATCGAGCACGACAGCCAGGGCTACCGGCTGATCTTCGAGAGCGACCACGGCAGCGAACCGCAGGTGGCCGCGCAGGTGAAAGTGGCCACCGAGGCATGCACAGACGCGGTGTTCGACCTGATCAGCCGTGATTCCGGACTAGACCCGCATCGGGCCCGGATGATCGCGGTGGGCCTGGTGGGTATCAGCGTGGACTGCGCGCGGTATTGGATCAACGCCGACCGGCCGATCTCCAAGGAGGACGCCGTCGAGGGCACCGTGATGTTCGCCTGGGGCGGACTGTCGCACGTGCCGCTGACCCGCGGCTGAGCGCGGCCAGGACGACCGGCCCAGGACGACCCGGGACGACCTAGGAGGACGCGGCGACGCCGAACCCGACGCGCCGTACATCGGCGGCGCCGATCTCGACGTAGCTGATCTTGGCGGTCTGCACCAGGAATCGACGGCCCTTGTCGTCGGTGAGGCTCAGGACCTCGGAGCCACCGGCAGCCAGCGCCGCCTTGATCTGGTGCTCGACCTGCTCAGGTGTCTCCGAGCTGTTGAAGACCAGCTCCCGTGGGCTGTCCGAGACACCGATCTTGACCTCCACACCGGCCCCTTTCCTCAAACTCGTCTGACAGCAGGCTAGTGGACGCCCCGCGGGGAGGGCACAGGGGCAGCACACAAGGTGGTCAAGCTGCGGTAACAGCATGACAACTGTCGCGTGCGCCGTGTCGGGGCAGCGCTGCAGCCGCCCCAGACTGGCCAGATGATCGAGGACCGACGGACCCTGTGGACCCGTGTGACGATGTCCGCGCTGGGGCTGATCGCCGCCGTCGCGGCCGTGATGTGCGTCATCAAAGCCGGCGACGCCGCGAGCACCAGCCGCAGCGGTCCCCGGACCGTGGTGGCCACCATCGGACCGCAGACACCGCACGCCATGGCGCCCGACAGCGACCGGGGCGCGGAGGTCCCGGTGCGGGTGCAGGCCAACCCGATGGCCGCCTCGCAGCCGAAAGTCGATCTACGTCAGATCGTGTACACCGTCGCCGGCAATCAGCGGGCAAACGATCCGGTCACCGTCGTCTACGCCGACGAGACCGGCGCGCTGCGCACCGTGGAGAACGTGACGTTGCCGTGGACCATGACGGTCGTGCCGAACCTGCCGGTCAAGTACGTCTACGCCAACAGCCGGGGCAGCCAGCTGAACTGCTGGATCACCGACGCCGGCGGGGCGACGGTGGTGTCCCAGACGAACTATGGGATCGCCACCACCTGCAACCGTTAGGCCCCCTCGGGTCAAGCCCCTTCAAGTCAAGCCCCCTCAGGTCAAGCCCAGGTGGCCCATCCGCTCGCTGTGGGTGCGCTGCAACCGCTCGTAGAGGTCGTTCACCTGACCCAGCCCGCCGCCGGCCAGCACCAGATCCACCAGCTCGTCACGCTCGGCCAAAACGTACTGCGCCTGGGTGATGGCCTCCCCGAGCAGCCGGCGCGCCCACAGCGCCAGTCGGCTGCGTTGACGGCCGCTGGCGTTCACCGCGGTCACCACCTCGGCCACCACGAACTGTGAGTGCACCGTTTCGGCCAGCACCGACCGCACCACGTCGGCCACCTCCACCGGCAGCGAACCGGCGATGGCCAGGTACAGGTCGGCGGCCATCGCGTCACCGACGTAGGTCTTGACCAGCGCCTCCAGCCAGGTGCTGGGTGTGGTGAGCCGGTGATACTGCTCGAGGGCAGGCGCATAGCGGGTCATCGCGGGCAGCACGTCGACCCCACGCTTCTCCAGGGTGGACCGCAGCAGTTCGTAGTGCCCCATCTCAGCGGCAGCCATCCGGGCCATGTTGATCCGGCCGCGCAGATCCGGGGCCATCCGGGCTTCCTCGGTCAGCCGGTAGAACGCCGCGACCTCGCCGTAGGCGAGCAACGCGAACAGCTCGTTGATACCGGGATGATCGGCCGGCACCTTCGACGACGAAATCTCCTGTGCCGCGCCGGGTGCCGCCTCCATGGGAGTCACTGTAGTCCGCAACGATGGGTCAATTAGCCCCGAACAGGTACTATGGAAGCCGGTAATGTGCGTGCACGCAGTGGGCCCGCCTCCTCGGCGCGAGGCCCGCATACCCGAAGTCAACTCGTGCGCGCGTGAGAAGCAAGTACGAGGAACGACAACGGAAGCACCTATGACGCAACTGCATACCCACGCCCCAACCAGCTTCGCCCAACTCGGCGTCCGCGAGGAGATTGTCCGCGCGCTGGCCGAACAGGGCATCGAAAACGCCTTCGCCATCCAGGAACTGACCCTGCCGCTGGCACTGGCCGGTGACGACCTCATCGGGCAGGCCCGCACCGGTATGGGCAAGACCTTCGCCTTCGGCGTCCCGCTGCTGAATCGGATCACCACCGAGGCCGCCGCCGGTGGTGACCGCCCGCTCAACGGCACCCCGCGCGCCCTGATCGTGGTGCCCACCCGCGAACTGTGCATTCAGGTCTTCGAAGATCTGTCCGGCGCGGCGAAATACCTCAGGACCGAGGGCGACCGCCCGCTGTCGGTGGTCTCCATCTACGGCGGCCGCCCCTACGAGCCGCAGATCGAGTCGCTGCAGAAGGGGGCCGACGTGGTCGTCGGAACCCCGGGCCGGCTGCTGGATCTGGCCAACCAGGGTCACCTGCAACTCGGCGGTTTGTCGGTGCTGGTGCTCGATGAGGCCGACGAGATGCTGGACCTGGGCTTCCTGCCCGATATCGAGCGCATCCTCAAGCAGATCCCCGCCCAGCGCCAGGCGATGCTGTTCTCGGCCACCATGCCGGACCCGATCATCACACTGGCCCGCACCTTCATGAACCAGCCGACCCACATCCGGGCCGAAGGCGTGCAGGGGTCGGCCACCCACGACACCACCGAGCAGTTCGCCTACCGCGCGCACGCTCTGGACAAGATCGAGATGGTGGCTCGCATCCTGCAGGCCGAGGGCCGCGGCGCGACGATGATCTTCACCCGCACCAAGCGCACCGCGCAGAAGGTGTGCGACGAGTTGGCCGAGCGTGGCTTCAAGGTCGGCGCGGTGCACGGCGACCTGGGCCAGATCGCTCGGGAGAAGGCGCTCAAGGGTTTCCGCGAGGGCGACGTCGACGTGCTGGTGGCCACCGACGTGGCCGCCCGCGGTATCGACATCGATGACATCACCCATGTCATCAACTACCAGATCCCCGAGGACGAGCAGGCCTACGTGCACCGCATCGGCCGCACCGGCCGCGCGGGCAAGACCGGTATCGCGATCACCCTGGTGGACTGGGACGAACTCGAACGCTGGTCGATGATCAACAAGGCACTCGACCTGGACTGCCCGGACCCGTCCGAGACGTACTCGACCTCGGCGCATTTCTACGAGGAGATGGGCATCCCCGCCGAGGCCGGCGGTTCCGTCGGCGCGGCGCGCAAGACGCAGAACGCCCGCAAGCCGCAGAGCACCCGGGGCCCCGCCAAGGACGAGAGCCGCATCTCCTCCACCGACAAGGCCGACCGCCCGGCCCGCAACCGGTCGCGCAGGCGCACCCGGTCCGGCGAAGGCAGCAGCGGGCACGTCGAGAACACCTCCGCCCCCACGGATTCCGCCGACGGCTCGTCGTCCGAGGCCGGTACCGGTCGGCCCCGCCGCCGGCGCCGCCGCGGCCCGCGCAAAGCCGCCGAGGCGGGCGCGACCTCCGACTGAACCGATGATCCGACCGGAACGCCGCACCAGAGGTGACCTCCTCGCCGCGGCGGCGATAGCCGCCGTGGTGATGCTGGTCATCGCGGCGTTCTGGTGGCGCAGTTCCGAACGGACGACGATCAGCCGTCCGGCCGCGGCACCGGCGCCGAGCACCACCTCCGCCGGAGCCGTCCCGACCACACTGACGCAGCGGTGGACCGCGGCCAGCGGAGCCACCCTGGCCCCAATCCTGTTGAGCGGCAACGTGATCACCGGCAACGGGCGCACCATGGCCGGGCTGGATCCGCAGAGCGGGCAGCAGCGCTGGAGCTACGCCCGCGACACCGAACTGTGCGGGGTGTCCTATGTCTACGAGCTGGCCGTCGCCGTCTACCCGGATGTGCGCGGCTGCGGTCAGGTCAGCGGCATCAAGGCCGCCACCGGCCAGCGCGGCCCGACCCGCACCAGCTACGCCGATGAAGTGGTGGTGCTCAGCTCCGACGGCAGCGCGGTGCTGTCGGCCGGCGCGACCCGGCTGGAGCTGTGGCGCTCGGATCTGGTGCGGATGCTGTCCTACGGGGAGATCGACGCCCCGGTCAAACCGGTCAACACCAAACTCGGTGCGGGCTGCGCGCTGATGTCGGCCTCGGCCAGCGACGCCGCCGTGAGCGTGCTGGAGGCCTGCCGCGACGAGAAGGACCTGCGGCTGAGCATGCTCAAGCCGGCCAAGGAGGAAGACGAGCCGGATATCAAGAAGGTGCCGCTGGCCGGGGTGGCCGCCGATTCCGAGGCGCGGGTGCTCGCGGTGGTGGGCACCACCACCGCGGTGTATCTGCCTACTCCCAGCCCGGTGGTCGTCGTCTACGACGACACCGCTTCCAAGGTGTCCAGCACGCCGCTACCGGGGCCGCCGACCCAGACCGGCCCGCTGCCCGCGGTGACCCGCGCCGGTGACCTGATCACCTGGTGGACCGGCAGCGCGGTGATGGTGTTCGACAACAAACTGACCTACCGCTTCACCCTGGACGCCGCCGACCGCCTGACCCCCATCGGGCCGGCCACCATGATGGCCGGCCGCCTGCTGGTGCCGGTCGCCGACGGGCTGGCGGTGTTCAACCCCGATGACGGCGCCTTCGAGCGGATCATCCCGCTGGCCCATGCCGACGGGGACGCGGCGGTGATACCCGCCGTCAGTGGATTGATGGTGATCGAGCAGCGCGGCGAAACCCTGACCGGATTCGGGCCGTAACCCCGCCATGGGCCTGCTCGCCGACGCGGTGCTGGTGTTCCACGGCCTGTTCATCGCATGGGCGGCGTTGGGAGCTCTCGCTGTGTGCCGGTGGCCACGGCTGGCGATGGTGCACCTGCCGGCGCTGGCGTGGGCGGTCTGGATCGAGAGCTCGGGTCGGATCTGCCCGCTGACCCCGCTGGAGAACTCGCTGCGCCGCGCCGCCGGTGAAAGCGGCTACAGCGGTGGGTTCATCGAGCACTACCTCGGGCGGATCATCTACCCGGCCGGGCTCACCCGTGAGGCGCAGTGGACGGTGGCCGGCGCGCTGCTGCTGTTCAACGCCGCCGTCTACGGGCTGCTCGTCACGCGGAGGCGTAACCGCCCTAGACGTTCGGGATGAACGTCGGTAGCGGCTTGTCGCTCTTCCAATGTTTGAGCAGCGACTTCGCCAGTTCCCGGTAGGCGGCCGCACCCTTGTTCTTCTTGCCGGTCAGCACCGAGGACCCCGAAGCGCTGGCCTCGGCGAACCGCACGGTGCGCGGGATCGGCGGCGAGAGCACCGGCAGGTCGTAGCGGTCGGAGACGTCGAACAGCACATCGCGGCTGTGGGTGGTGCGCGAGTCGAACAGCGTCGGCAGCGCGCCGAGCAGCGTGAGCTTGGGGTTGGTGATCTGCTGCACGTCGGCCACGGTGCGCAGGAACTGGCCGACGCCGCGGTGGGCGAGGGTCTCGCACTGCAGCGGCACGATCACCTCGTCGGCGGCGGTCAGCCCGTTCAGTGTCAGCACACCCAGCGACGGCGGGCAGTCGATGATCACCACGTCGAAGCGGTAGTCCGGTGAGGCGTCCAGCTTGTCCAGGGCCCGCTTGAGCGCGTACTCGCGACCGGCCCGCATCAGCAGCATGGCCTCGGCGCCGGCCAGGTCGATATTGGCCGGCAGCAGCATCATGCCTTCCGGGGTGGTCACCAGCGCCGCGCTGGGTTCGACCTCGCCGAGCAGCACCTCATGCACCGACAGCGGCAGCTTGTCGGGGTCGGCGCCCAACGAGAAGGACAGGCATCCCTGCGGGTCGAGGTCGACGAGCAGGACCCGCTTGCCCTCCCGCACCAACGCCGCCCCCAGCGAGGCGACGGTAGTCGTCTTGGCCACCCCGCCCTTCTGGTTGGCCACTGCCAGAACGCGCATCACGACGTCCATCCTGTCAGGTTCGGGCACAATCGGTTGACGTGAGTGTCGGTGAGCATCGTCTGGTCCTACTCCGGCACGGCGAGACGGAATGGTCCCGTGACCGAAAGCACACCAGCCACACCGATCTGGATCTCACCGAAAACGGCCGTGAACAGGCCAGACTGGCCGCTGTCACGCTGGCCCGGCTGGGCTTGGACAACCCGCTGGTGATCAGCAGCCCCCGTCGGCGGGCGGTGGCCACCGCCGAGTTGGCCGGCCTGACCGTCGATGAGATCTCCCCGCTGCTGGCCGAGTGGGACTACGGCGACTACGAGGGCCTGACGACCCACGACATCCGCACCAAGACGCCGGGATGGCTGCTGTGGACCTACGGCTGTCCGGGCGGGGAGAGCGTCGATCAGGTCAGCATGCGGGCCGATCAGGCGGTGGCCTTCGCGCTGGACCACATGGGCGAGCGCGACGTGGTGTTCGTCAGCCACGGGCACTTCTCCCGCTCGATGATCACCCGCTGGGTGGAGCAGCCATTGCGCGAGGGCGCCCGGTACGGGTTCGGCACCGCCGCGGTCTCGGTATGCGGATTCGAGTACGGCCTGCGTCAACTGTCGGCGCTGGGCCTCACCAGCCAGTGATCTCTTTCGCGCTGACCGGGCCCGGCGGAACCGTTGTCGCCGAGGGCATTCGGACCGGCTACGCCGACATTGCGGCCGCCGCGGCGGCACTGCGCGACGGCTCGACCGGCATCGTGGTGGGCGCGCTGCCCTTCGACGTGCGCAGGCCCGCGGCGCTGTACGCGCCGGTTCGGGTGGGCGACGCCCTGCCGGCAGCCGCGGGCTGCGGGCTGCCGCCGGTGCGGATCGCCGAGACGCTGCCCGACCCGGCGGTGCACCGGACCCGCGTCGAGGCCGCACTGGCGCCGCTGCGGGATCCGCAGAACCCTTTGCAGAAGGTCGTTTTGGCGCGCGCGCTGCGCCTGGTCGCCGACGGTGTCATCGATCCGATCGTGCTTCTGCACCGGCTGATCGTCGCCGACCCGGAGGCCAGCGCCTACCTGGCCGACCTCTCCCCCGCGGGTCACCCCGGCGCGGTTCTGGTGGGCGCCAGCCCGGAACTGCTGGTGGCCCGCCACGGCGATCAGGTGACCTGCCAGCCGTTCGCCGGTTCGGCGCCGCGGTCCTCTGACCCCGATACCGACGCCGCCAACGGTGCGGCCCTGGCGGGCTCGGCCAAGAACCGCCACGAGCATCAACTCGTGGTCGACACCATGCAGGCCGCACTGGGACCGCTGTGCAGCAGTCTGCACGTCGCACCGCAGCCACAACTGAGCCGCACCGCTGCGCTGTGGCATCTGAGCACACCGATCCGCGGGACGTTGCGCCAAAGCTCAACCACCGCATTGGATCTGGCGCTCGCGCTGCACCCCACCCCGGCGGTGGGAGGAGTGCCGACGGCGGCGGCGGTGGAACTGATCACCGACCTGGAGGGCGACCGCGGCTTCTACGCTGGAGCCGTCGGGTGGTGCGACGCCGGCGGGGACGGCCGCTGGGTGGTGGCCATCCGCGGGGCACAGCTGTCCGCCGACCGGCGCAGCGCGGTGGCTCAGGCCGGTGGTGGGATCGTCGCCGAGTCCGACCCGGACGAGGAAGTGGCCGAGACCACCGCGAAGTTCCGCACCATCCTCTCCGCGCTGGGAGTCCGGCCGTGACGGCCCACATCCGGCTCGCCCGCCCCGGCGACGAACCCGATATCGTCGCCATGATCCACCAGTTGGCCGAGTTCGAGCGGGCACCCGAGGAGTGCACGGTGACCGAAAGTCAGATCACCGCAGCGCTTTTCTCCGACGACAACCGCACAGCAGTCGCCTCCTGCCACCTCGCCGAGGTGGACGGCGTCACCGCGGCGATGGCGTTGTGGTTCCGCAACTTCTCCACCTGGGACGGGGTTGTCGGCATTCACCTGGAAGACCTGTTCGTCCGCAACGACTTTCGCCGACGCGGCCTGGCCAGGGAGCTACTGGCCACCCTCGCGCGGGTGTGCGTGGAGAACAACTACAGCCGCCTCAGTTGGGCGGTCCTGGACTGGAACACCGACGCGATCGCCCTCTACGACAACGTCGGTGGGCGGCCGATGAGGGAGTGGACCACCTACCGGGTGTCCGGGCCGGAACTGTCGGCGCTGGCCGAATCCTGAACACCCGACATCCAGCGGTTGGTGTCACGACTGAACAGCAGTACCAGGATGAGCACCGCGATCACGGCCACCGGGATGGCGTAGAACCACTGGTGCGAGCCGACGCCGATGTACCAACTGATCGGCAGCAACAGCATCTGCGCGTAGATGGCGATACCGCGGCCCCACCGTCGCCCCGTCCACAGCGCCCACGCGGCGGCCAGCAGCGCCGACCCGAATACACCGAACCACATGGCATTTCCGAAGCCGTTGACGATGTGCTGGTCTGCTCCGGTCAGGCCGCGGACCACGAACACCACCGCAGCGGCCATCACCGCGGCGCCCTGTAGTGCCACCAGCGCCGCGGCGCGCCGCACGCTCTGCGGGATCACTCTCCGACCCGGTTGGTGATCTGTTGCAGGACGGCGGTGGCGATCCGGTCGGAGTCGCCGAAGCGGGAGGCGCTGACGGCGATCAGCACCGGCCCCGCGGCGCGATAAATGGTGGCGCATTGGGTCTGGCACAGCGCGAACGTCTTCTGGTCGAGCACCTGGGTGGTGACCGCCATGTTCGGCGCCCCGAGTTCCGAGCAGGCGCGCAACGCCGTCCCGACGGCGGTGAGCGCGGCGCGGGCCGAGGACGAATCCGGGTACACCGCGACGGCCTGGGTGACGGACCGACTGGCCGCCCCGTTGTAGGTGACCGACCGGAACTCGTTGAAGCCGCTGGCGAAGGCGACGTCCTGGTTCAACACCGCACCGCATTCGGCCGGGTATTGGCCGTCGTACTGATGCTGGCCGCCGGGCTGGTCGAGTTGCTCCCCCGGGTTCAGGTCGGCATTGCCGGCGATGGTGCGGACGTCCTCGACGCTGAGCACCAGCGCCGGGGCGGGCGGGGCGGCGGTAGCCACCGCCGCTGTGACGAGGGTGCTGCAGGTCAGTACCGCCACAGCTGCCATCAGTTCGCGCATAGGGATCAGATTAGGCTCATACGGTGCGTGCCGTGTTGATCGTCAACCCCAACGCCACGTCCACCACGCCGGCAGGCCGCGATCTGCTGGCGCATGCGCTGGAAAGCCGGGTGGACCTGGTCGTCACGCATACCGATCGGGCCGGTCACGCCGTCGAGATCGCCCAGGGGGCGCACCGCGACGGCGTCGAGCTGATCATCGTGCACGGCGGGGACGGCACGGTGAACGAGGTGGTCAACGGCCTGCTGGGGCAGCCGGGCGCGGACCGCCCGGCGGCCGATGCGCTGCCCGCGGTCGCCGTGGTGCCAGGTGGCGCGGCCAATGTGTTCGCCCGCGCGCTGGGCATCAGTCCCGACCCGATCGAGGCCACCAATCAGCTGGTGGACTCACTCGACGGCCGCCGCCGCGGCGCTCCGTGGCGGCGGATCGGGCTGATGGACTGCGGCGAGCGGTGGGCGGTGTTCACCGCCGGGATGGGAGTCGACGGCGACGTGGTGGCAGCCGTCGAGGCGCAGCGCGCCAAGGGGCGCAAGGTGACCGCAGCCCGCTACATCCGCATCGCGACCCGGGAAATGCTGGTCAACGTCCGTGCCAAGCCGCTGCTCACGGTCGAACTCCCGGACCGGGAGCCCGTCGCCGGCGTGTACTTCGCCTTCATCTCCAACGCCAGCCCGTGGACCTACGCCAACAGCCGGCCGATCTTCACCAACCCGGGTACGACATTCGAAGGCGGGCTCGGGATTTTCGCCGTCACCACGATGAATGTCCTCACCAACCTGCTCGTGGTGCGCCGGATGTGGTCCAAGAAAGCCGACATCAAGGGCAACGGCCTGATCAGGGAGGATGATCTGCCCTGGGTGCGGATCACCGCCGCCGCGCCCATCGCGTGTCAGGCGGACGGGGATTTCCTGGGCATGCGCACCGAAATGACGTTCACATCGGTCCCCGACGCCCTCAACGTCGTCGCACCGACCCCCCGGTGAATCCGGCCGATCGGGCGGGGTAGTCTTCACTCAACTGGGCTTACCTCGTCCTTTCGAGTGAGATAGACCACGGTTCTGCCGACTTCTATTGACATCCCCTGCGGCTGTGGAACCATCGTTGATAACAGTGCAACAACGTTTGGGTGTGCGCAGGTTAACGGCTTCAGTCGACGGGTGAACCCCGCTTTCGCGTGCACACAACTAGTTAGGAGTAGGGACTCATGGATTGGCGCCACAAGGCGGTCTGTCGGGACGAGGATCCGGAACTGTTCTTCCCGGTAGGGAACAGCGGCCCGGCTTTGGCCCAGATCGCCGACGCTAAGCTCGTCTGCAACCGCTGCCCGGTGACCACCGAGTGCCTGAGCTGGGCACTGGACTCCGGCCAGGATGCCGGCGTGTGGGGTGCCATGAGCGAGGACGAGCGTCGCGCTCTGAAGCGTCGCAACGCCCGCACCAGGGCCCGCACCGGCGTCTGAGTAAAACCTTCCGCTAGAGGCCCCGGCATTCGCCGGGGCCTTTAGTTTTTGGTCTGCCTGGTGCGGATCGGTACCTGCAGCAGCACGTCGGTGCCGCCACCGGGGGCCGGGCGCATCTCCAGCGAGCCGTCGAGTTCGGCCGACACCAGCGTGCGCACGATCTGCAGGCCCAGCCGGTCGGAGTCCTCCAGATCGAAATCGACCGGCAGGCCGTGGCCGTCGTCATGTACGACGATGTCCAGCGACCTGGCAGAGCGCTGCGCCGAGATCACCACCCTGCCGCCTTTGTCCACCGGGCCCGAGGCATGCGGGAAACCGTGCTGAATGGCGTTCTGCACCAGTTCGGTGACCACCATGACCAGCGCGGTCGCCCGGTCGGCGTCGAGGACGCCGAGGGTGCCCTCCCGGTTGATCCGGATCGGGGCGTCCACCCGGGCGACGTCGTTCATGACCGGCAGGATCCGGTCGATCACCTCGTCGAGGTTGACCTCTTCGTCGACCGACATCGACAGCGCCTCATGCACCTGGGCGATCGCGGCCACCCGCCGCACCGATTCCAGCAGCGCGTGGCGGCCCTCGTCGTTGCTGGTGCGCCGGGCCTGCAGCCGCAGCAGCGCCGCCACCGTCTGCAGGTTGTTCTTCACCCGGTGGTGGATCTCCCGGATGGTGGCGTCCTTGGACAGCAGCGCCCGGTCCCGGCGCTTGACCTCGGTGACATCCCGGATCAGCACGGCAGCACCGTCGACCCGGCCGCCGACCGCCAGCGGCAGGGTGCGCAGCAGCACGGTGGCCCCGCCGGCATCGACTTCCAGGCGCATGCCCGCCCCTCCGCCGACCGCCGCACCGACATGGTCGGCGAGTTCCTGGGCCTCGAACGGATCGGAGATCAACGGCCGGGAGATGGCGACCAGGTTGTGGCCCTCCAGATCAGCGGTCAACCCCATCCGGTGGTAGGCCGACAGGGCGTTGGGACTGGCGTAGGTCACCACACCGTCGCCGTCGAGGCGGATGAATCCGTCACCGACCCGGGGGCTGGACCGCGAGATGGCGATATCGCCGGCGTTGGGGAAGCTGCCCTCCCCCACCATGTCCAAAAGCTTTGCCGCACAGTCCAAATAAGCCTTCTCCAACGGCGATGAGGTGCCTGCCCCGTTGACGGAGGTCTGATGGGTGAGTAGCGCCACCACCTCACCGCGACAGCGCACCGGCACCGCCCCGAGCAGACCGTCCTCGGCCACGACGGTGCCGACGGCGTCGGTGGCCAGCAGGGTGGAGGCGGTGTTGGGCCTGCACTGTGCGACACAGACCAGGGCGCCGTCCTCGCGACGAACCCACATCAGCAGATCACCGAAGGACATATCGGCGAGCAACTGCCATTCGCCGACGACGGCATGCAGATGATCAACCGCCCCGCCGGGGAGCACGGTGTGCTCGGCGAGCAGGTCACCGAGAGTGGACACGGCTAGTCGATGACGGCGATCAGGTGGCCGGCCTGGATGACGTCGCCGACGGAGACGTTCACCTCGGTGATGGTGCCGGCGACCTCGGCCAGCACCGGGATCTCCATCTTCATCGACTCCAGCAGCACCAGAGTGTCGCCGGCGCCGATCTGGTCACCCTCGCTGACCACGACCTCCAGCACACTGGCCACGATCTCAGCGCGCACATCCTCGGCCATTCCCCTATCGAACCACACAGGCGGATTGCTGGCGGTGCAGCCCGGCGTGAGACACTTGAGGCAATTCATCACCCGGGGGCATTACCAAGGAGGACACCGATGGCGAAGCGTGGGCGTAAGAAGCGCGACCGCAAGCACAGCAAGGCCAACCACGGCAGGCGTCCCAACGCCTAGAGCTGCCGCCGGATGATCGTCGTCTGGCTGATCTGAATCCGGACCCGCTCGACGAGGTAGGCCGGGGCCGTCTCGCCGCTGCATTTGGTGGCGATCAGCGATTTGATCCGCTCCTCCACGCCGTAGTGGCGCAGGCAGGCCGGGCAATGGTCGAGGTGGTGGCGTAGCCGTTCCCGCTCACCGTCGTCGACCTCTCCGTCGAGCAGTGCCCAGACCTCCCGGATGACCACCGCACAATCGGTGTGGCCGGGATCAGGGTCAGGGGTCTCGGCAGTGCGGTCCTGCGGGGTCATGACGTGACCTCCTCGTCAAGATCGACCGCGTCGCGGCCGCGCAGCAACCCGCGATCCCGGGCCACGTCGGCGAGCAGTCCGCGCAGCTGGCGCCTGCCTCGATGCAGGCGGGACATCACGGTCCCGATAGGCGTTTCCATGATCTCGGCGATCTCCTTGTATGGCAGTCCCTCGACGTCGGCCAGGTACACCGCAAGCCGGAACTCTTCTGGTAACGCTTGGAGAGCCTCTTTGATTTCACTATCGGGAAGATTTTCCAGTGCCTCGACCTCCGCGGAGCGCAATCCGGTCGAGGTGTGCTCGGCATTGGCGGCCAACTGCCAGTCGGTGATCTCGTCGGTCGGGTACTCCGCGGGCTGCCGCTGCTTCTTGCGGTAGCTGTTGATGTAGGTGTTGGTCAGGATGCGATACAGCCAGGCCTTGAGGTTGGTGCCCTCGCGGAACGAACGGAAGGCGGCGTAGGCCTTGACCATGGTTTCCTGCACCAGGTCCTCGGCGTCGCTGGGATTGCGTGTCATCCGCAGGGCACCGCCGTAGAGCTGGTTCATCAGCGGGATGGCATCCCGCTCGAACCGTGCCGTCAGTTCGGCGTCGGTCTCCTCGCGCGCCCCGGTCTCACGCTCGCTGTCGCTCATTGGACACCAATCCTATGGGAGGGCAGGTTCGGTGTCGGGACGCCCTGTCACTCGACGAGCCGGCGCCGCATCGCCTCGGCGACCGCGGCTCCGCGGTCGGACACCCCGAGCTTCTCGTAGAGCCGTTGCACGTGCGTGCGGATCGTCGTCGGCGCGAGGTGCAGACGTTCGGCGATGTCAGGCACCGACATACCGTTGGCCATCATGGTGATCACCTCGGCCTCACGCGGCGAGAGCAGCGTCGCCTCACCGCGCGAACGCTGGTGCATCTCGGTTGCCAGGCCGCCCGCCAGGTGCGGGGGCACGTATCCGCCGCCCTTGGCAACGCTGACAACGGCGGCCACGATGTCGTCGCGTTCGGACTCCTTGGTCATATAGCCGGCTGCCCCGGCCGCGAGCGCTTCGTACACCGTTGACGGGTCCTCGGTGGCGCTGAGTAGCAACACCCGGGTCGGCAGGCCGTCCCGTGCCACCGCGTTGACCACGGCCAATCCGTCGAGTTCAGGCATCCGGTAGTCCACCAGCGCCACCGCGGGCTCGTGCTCGCGGATCGCCTCCAGCGCGGCACGTCCGTCGCCGGCCTCGGCGACCACCCGGACGCGTCCGCTCTCCTTCAGCGCGCGAACGACGCCCTCGCGGTAGATCGGGTGGTCATCGCCGACCACCACGGTCACCGGCTCGGATCCTTGCGCCATGCTGCCCTCCTCGCATTATCGTTGCACGATGCCAGACCACCCCGCCTCAGGAATTGAGCGGACCGACCTGGACCGCATTCGGCACGCCCGCGAGCTCGGCGCATTGCGGATCGTGGCGCTGGCCCGGCTGGGCGTGGCGGCGGTGATGATCATCGCGGCGCATGTCGGCCTCAAGCCCAAGTGGGACGCCTACGGCCCGGTTCCCTGGCTCTACGCGCTGGCCGCCATCGCGGCGGCGGTGACGCTGTTCAGCCCGAGAGCCCGTGACCTGGCGCTCTCGCGGCTTCAGTTGCTGCTGATGGTGCTCGACGTCGCGATGGTCATCACGTTCAAGGTCGCCTGCCCGGACGGGGCCTACGTGCCGCTGCTGGCGCTGACCCTACTGCCGGTCATGGTGGTGCTCGACGTGTCCTGGCAGCGCGCCACGGTGGCGCTGGTAGTCATCGCAGCGACGTTCACCTTCGAGATCTTCACCGACCCGGTGATGCAGACCCAGATCGGCTACGGCCGCATCGCCCTGGCCTCGGTGGTGTTCCTGTTCCTGTGCGGCACGGTGTGGCTTGCGGTGTACGCCCAGAGCCGTCAGCTCCAGGAGATCGCCGAGTTGAGCGTCGCGCGCCAGATGCTGCTTGTCGACATCATGAGCGCCTCCGACGATGAGCGGCGCGCCATCTCGGAATCCCTCCACGACGGGCCGCTGCAGTCGGTGCTGTCGGCCCGCCAGGACATCTCCGGGGTACTCAGGAAGAACCCGGACCCGGCGCTGGGACGGGCGCTGGAGGGATTGCGCGACGCCACCGACCGGATGCGGGAAGCCACCTTCGAACTGCACCCCGCGGTGCTGGCCGGGGCGGGACTGTCCCGCGCACTGTCCCAGGTCGCCGACACCACGTCAGCGCGCTCGGGGATCCAGATCACCACCGATATCGAGCATCCGGGCGCGGACCCGAGTGACCGGATCCTGTTCGCCGTGGCCCGGGAACTCCTGTCCAACGTCGCTCGCCATTCCCAGGCCACCCGGGCCACCGTGACGCTGCGGGTGTCCGACGAGGTGTCGCGCCTCGACGTCGTCGACGACGGCGTCGGCATGACCGAGGGGCAGGCCGCCGAACGGTTGCGTCGCGGGCATATCGGCCTGTCCTCGCACCGCGCCCGGATCGAGGCGGCCGGCGGCACCCTGCGCCTTCTCGACAGTCCGCAGGGCACCCATATCGCGGTGACGGTACCGCGCATGGCGTCCCAGCCGGCCGCCGTGGATACCGACCGCTGAACTCAACGCCCGAGCGGCGCTCTTGTCCTCATTCTCTTGTCCTCATTTAGCAGGACACCGGCTCATCAACCACACGGACCGGTTCACCGACAGACAACCGCCCGGTACTGCGGAATCGTTGACGACATCGCCGGAAGAACCTCCGGCACAACCGAAAACGAAAGAAGAGATCATGACCACCACCATCACGCGCATCGCCGCCGGCCTGCTCGTCGCCGCCGGCCTGGCCGTCGGGTCGGCGGGTATGGCACCCCTGGCCGTCGCCGAGACCGGTTCCAACTCGAG
Source organism: Mycobacterium sp. (assembly GCA_036782595.1). Lineage (GTDB taxonomy): Bacteria > Actinomycetota > Actinomycetes > Mycobacteriales > Mycobacteriaceae > Mycobacterium. The sequence continues at coordinate 21,072 of DAIPYT010000041.1, forward strand.
CCGCGGCGAATCCGACTCCCGGACCGACCGGGCCGACCGGGCCGACCAGCGACGCGGTTCTGTCGGACTGAACGGCAACCGCCCGCAGTCCCAGCCGTTCCCCAAGACGCTCGACCAGTTCAAGCACCTGCCGTTCGACCCGGCCCAGCCCGGTGGCGACTGATCCGCCGACCTGACTCCAGAACCCCCGCCGACCAACGTCGGCGGGGGTTTGTCGTTGTATCGGGGTGAGCACCGCGCGGCGCCATGTCCTCAAACTGCAGGACACGCGTTCGTCCATCCAATGGTGTTCCCTGCGGACACCGGGGCCGGCCAATCGATGGCAATTTTGTAGGTGAAAGCAGATCGGAACCCCGATCAGCCCGAACACCTGGAGGAGAAATGGTCGTCCTCGACCCCATCAGCACGTGGAACCCCACCACTTTCCATCAGACCAGCGCCCGCCGGCAGGCAACGATTGCGGACACGGCGCCGGACTCCCGGCAGATCCAGGACTGGATCGACTTCGCCCGCGACCACTTCGACATCGGTCGCTTCCTGACGCCGATGAAATAGGCTCAGCCACATGGCAGCCAGCGCATCCGGGTTCTCCGGCAAGACCATGTTCATCTCGGGAGCCAGCCGCGGTATCGGCCTGGCGATCGCCAAGCGGGTCGCCGCCGACGGGGCCAACGTCGCCCTGGTGGCCAAAACCACCGAGCCGCACCCCAAGCTGCCCGGCACCATCTACACCGCGGCCAAGGAGATCGAGGAGGCCGGCGGCCACGCCCTGCCGATCGTCGGCGACGTGCGCGACGGCGAGTCGGTGGCGGCGGCCGTCGCCAAGGCCGTCGAGCAGTTCGGCGCCATCGACATGTGCGTCAACAACGCCAGCGCGATCAACCTCGGCTCCATCGAGGAGGTGCCGCTCAAGCGGTTCGATCTGATGAACGGCATCGAGGTGCGCGGCACCTACGCGGTGTCGCAGGCCTGCATCCCGCATATGAAGGGCCGGGAGAACCCGCACATCCTGACCCTATCCCCGCCTGTCCGGCTGGAGCCCAAGTGGCTGCGTCCGACTCCGTACATGATGGCCAAGTTCGGGATGACGTTGTGCGCGTTGGGGATTGCCGAGGAATTACGGCACTACGGGATAGCGTCGAACACGCTGTGGCCACGCACCGCGATCGCCACCGCCGCGGTGCAGAACCTGCTCGGCGGTGACGAGATGATGGCGCGTTCACGCAAGCCGGAGGTCTACGCCGACTCCGCGTATGCGGTGCTGAGCCGACCGGCGGCTGAGTTCACCGGGCAGGCACTGCTGTGCGAGGACGTGCTGCTCGACAGCGGCGTCACCGACCTGTCGATCTACGACTGCGTTCCCGGCTCCGAACTCGGAGTGGACTTCTGGGTGGACAGCCCGAACCCGCCGGGCTACGCGGGCCCCTAGGCGCTGCGCTCAGCCCTTGCGGATCAGCCCTTGCGGCCCAGCCGCCGCCAGCCGTGCCCGGCAAACGCACGCATCGCCGCGAGCGCGAACTTCGCCTGCTTGCCCGACGACGAGTACCACATCAGCTCGGACTTCTGGGTCGGGATGCGCGGGGCGGTGATCGCCTGTTGACGGCAGAACTTGATCAGGCCGTTGGCCCCGCCCGAGCGGTAGCCCATGCCGGAGTCCTTCCAGCCGCCCATCGGCAGGGTCGGGCAGAACACGTTGGTCAGCGCATCGTTGATGTTGACCGCACCGCACTCCAGACGGCGGGCGATCCGTTCGCCGCGGTCGGTGTCACCGGTCCACACGGTGGCCGACAACCCGTAGCGGGAGTCGTTGGCCAGCCGGATGGCCTCCTCCTCGTCCTTGACCTTGACCACAGGCAGGGTGGGCCCGAAGGTCTCCTCGGCAATGCAGGTCATGGACGCGTCGACGTCGGCGAGCACGGTGGGCTGGAAGAAGGTGCCCACCCCGGTGGCCTTGCCGCCGGTGAGTACCTTGGCGCCCGCCGCGACGGCCTCTTTCACATGCCGCTCGACGATGTCACGCTGTGCCTCGGTGGCCATCGCGCCGGTGTTGTAGGTGTAGTCACTGCCGGATTCGCTGCCCTGCTGGATCTTGTTGACATTGGCGGTCAGCTTGGCGACGAACTCGTCATAGATGGGGGCCTCGACATACACCCGCTCGACCGAGATACAGACCTGGCCGGCGTTGAACATCCCGCCCCAGGCGATGCCGTTGGCGGCCCGGTCGACGTCGGCGTCGGCCAGCACGAT
>DAIPYT010000042.1:0-23210 GCA_036782595.1 Mycobacterium sp.
GTCGCGTAGATGATGAACGCCGCGAAGCCGAGATTGGTCAGGATGGGGGCTTTGAGCCAATTGTCGGTACGCAGAGTCTTCTGCGCGATCTGGGCCCGGCCGGGCGAGAAAACCCCGGTCGCGCGCCGGTTGGTGGTGGGTGTGCTCATCTGCAGCGATCCCCTTCGAGTCAACTGCCCAGAACACTACCCATTTCAGTGCCCTGTATTAAAACCGAAGTGGGGTGTGATCTCGCACACCAGAGGCCATCTCAGCGCCGGAAGTGCCCTCCGACACCCTCGTCGTCGACATCACGGAAGAACTCCCGGTCATATGGGGTGTCGGGCACCTGGATCTTCTCGCCGGCGCCGATCACCGTGTGCGAGATGTGTTCGAGCTCGCCGGCATCCATCTCCAGGATCTCCAGATCGCCGACGATCCGCTCGGTATCGATGATCACCCGCCGCATCGCGGGGTTCTCTCCGTAGCGGTGCTGTAGCGAGATGACACACCGTCGGAGGTCGCCGATGAGATGTTGCAGTTCAGCAAGTTCAGTGGCTTTGGACACGGGGGCTCCTCGGGGTGCACAGTGGTTTCGAGAACCTGCTTGCCATGCTAGCCAGATCGGGCCGACGACGTGACCTGCCCTGCCGAATTCAACCGCTAGGACGGTAAAGTCGGACGCGATGTTTCTGGTGACGGGCGGGGCGGGATTCATCGGTTCCCACTTGGCGGCCGCTCTGCTTGCCGGCGGTCATGAAGTTCGTGTCGTCGACAACCTCTCCACCGGTTCTCTCGACAACGTCCCCGTCGGCGCTGAATTCGTTCACGGTGACCTCACCGATTCAGATGTCGCCGCTTCAGTCGTGCGCGGATGCGAGGTCGTCCTGCATCAGGCCGCCATCCCGTCGGTGCCTCTCTCGATCTCTGACCCCCGACCGTCACACGACGCGAATATCAATGCGACCTTCAATGTCCTGATGGCCGCGCGTAACGCGGCGGTTCGCCGGGTCGTGTACGCCGCATCGTCGTCTGCCTACGGCAACAGCGCGGTTTTTCCCAAGGTCGAGACCTTGCCGGCCGAACCCGAGTCCCCCTATGCGTTGCAGAAGTTCGTCGGCGAGGAGTACTGCCGTCTCTTCACTCGCCTCTACGGGCTTGAGACCGTGTCCATCCGGTATTTCAACGTGTTCGGCCCGCGGCAGGATCCGTCATCCCCGTACTCGGGAGTGCTGTCCCTTTTCATCGAGGCGGCCCTGTCCGGCGTCGCGCCGACCATCTTTGGAGACGGCGAACAGACGCGCGACTTCACCTACGTCTCAAATGTCGTCGATGGAGTGCTGCGAGCGATCGACGCTCCGGCGGCCGCGGGGGAAGTGATCAATGTCGCGACCGGGGGGCGAATCTCGCTCAACCAAGCCTGGGCCGCGCTCGGGGCAATTGTGGGGCCGCTCCGGGATCCGGTCTATGAACCGCCCCGCGCCGGGGATGTGCGCGACTCGCAGGCCGACATCAGTAAAGCGGAGCGGCTACTGGGCTACCGTCCGCGGATTGAGTTCGAAGAGGGTCTGCGCCAGACGGTGCGGTGGGCCCGCGGGGAGATCGGCTTGGCGCCGTAGGTCGCGCGGTCTCTGCCGATAGCGACCTACCAGACGTCCCCGGTGCGCCAGTCGCACATCACCCCGGTATCGGGGTCGACGTCGGCGTCGATGTCGGCGCCGGCCGGCAACACGAAAATCGATCCGTCATCCTCGGCCGTACGCACTATCCCGTTCGGCGACAGCACCGACGTCGGTCCCCGCCAGCAGACCCAGCCGCGGGGACGGTAGATCCTGGCGCCGGCTCCGGAGGCGCTCAGTGCGCCGATTTGATAAGCACCCCGGATCACCTGTTCGACCGCGTCCAGGAGGGCGTTGCCCAGGCCCCGCCCACGCCACTCCTCCTTCACGGCAAGGCCTTCCACGTAACCGCAACGCAGGGCGGCGTCCTCGCAATAAAGGCGACGCTGGACTACGGCCGCGTGGGCGATCAGAGTCCCGCGGTGGACGATGATCGCGTGCATCCCGCCGAGGGTGTGCTCCCAGTCGGCTTCGGTGAACTCCCCGGCGTAGGCCGCGATCAGCATCCGGTGGGCGTTGTGCATGGTCTCGCCATCCAGGTCGCTGGTGTGGACTAGGCGGGCGGTGTGCACTGGCGTCACCATCACAGCTCTACCAGTCCGGCCGGGGCGGCGGGGCGATAACCGAGCCGGTTCCAGTGCATTCGTACCGTCTGGCCGGGCCGCAGTTGTGCCACCTTGTCGGTATCGATGTCGACGACCACCGCGATGACGGGGTAGCCGCCGGTGACGGGGTGGTCGGGACCCATGAGCACCGGCTGGCCGTTGGGCGGCACCTGCACGGCGCCGCGGGTGACGCCTTCGCTGGGCAGTTGCCGTTCGGGCCACCGATGGTGCAGTGGCGGACCGTTCAGTCGGACGCCCACCCGATCGCTGCGCTCCGATGTCACCCACTCGGTGCCCACCAGGGCATCGGCGTCGAGGAGCCAGTCCTCCCGCGGTCCGGGAACCACCCGCAGGTCCACCGGGCCTCCGGTGATCGGACCGATCGGGGCCTGCTCGACGCCGGGGAAGACGGCGGCGGGCCGACCGATGGCGATGACGTCACCAGGGAGCAGCGGCGAAGGGCCGATTCCGGACAGGGTGTCGTAGCTGCGCGAGCCCAGGACCGGTGGCACCTCGATGCCCCCGCGAACACCCAGATAGCTGCGCAGACCGGATGCCGGCGTGCCGAAGGACAGCACCTGCCCCTCCTCGAGGCGTTGGATGCTGTTGATGCCGAATGGGATTCCATCGGCGGCCGCGCCGGGATCGGCTCCGGTGATCGCAATGTCCACCGCTCGGCCGACGACACGTGCGCTGAAACCACCCAGGGTGATTTCCAGCGTCGCCGCATCATCGGAGTTGGCCACCAGCCGATTGGCCAGCGCGTGCGATCTGCGGTCGGCCGCACCGGACCGGCCCACCCCCAGGTGAGCCAACCCCGGCCGGCCCAGATCCTGGACCAAGGCCAACGGGCCGGTTCGCAGAACCTCCAGTGCGGTCACGACGATCCCGCAACGCGAAACCGCACCCACATGCCCGGGGCCAGCAGCGCAGGTCGCGGGCGGTCGAGGTCCCAGAGCACTGCCTCGGTGTGGCCGATGAGCTGCCATCCGCCCGGTGACTCCCGCGGATAGATGCCAGTGAACTCCCCGGCCAACCCCACCGAACCGGCCGGCACCCGGGTCCTCGGCTCGGATCGGCGCGGCACGTGCAGCCGGGGGTCACCGCCCACCAGGTAGGCGAAACCCGGTGCGAAACCGGCGAATCCGACCCGCCATAGCGTGCCGGTGTGTGCCTCGACGACGCCAGCGGTATCCATCTCCAGTCGATCGGCGACTTCGGTCAGGTCGGCACCGTCGTAGATCACGTCGAGCACAACGTCGGCGGTGCCCGCGCGGGTCTCGATGTCGACATCCGACACGGACAACTGGGCCACCTGCCGGCGGACCGCTGTCTGATCGGCCGGTTCGGCCACGCTTAGCAGCACTGTCCGGGCGCCCGGAACGATATCGGTCACCCCCGCAAGCGCGGCCGACCGCAGCGCCTCCGCCAAGGCCAGAACCTCGCCGGTGGAGGAGCATTCGATCAACAGCGCCCGGTCGCCGTAGTCGCGAACCGTCACGGTGGAGCCATCACGCGGCGGCGTAGGTGGGCTCGTGGCGTTTGACGTAGGCGATCACCCGGTAGGTGATCGGCAGCATGACGACTTCGACGGCCGTCTTGTAGATCCAGCCCAGGGCGGTGTAGGTGAGGAAGTCTCGGAAGTTGGTGATGCCGATCGCGCCGGCGGCGATGCTGCAGAACACCAGGGTGTCGCCGAGCTGCCCGGCGAATGTCGAGCCGACCAGCCGGGCCCACAGGTGCTTCTCCCGGGTTCTCTGCTTGATCTGCACGACCGTCCAGGCATTGATGGTCTGTCCCACGATGAAACCGGCCAAGCCCGCGATGATCAGTTGGGTATAGGCGCCGACCACGTTGGCGAAGTGTTCCTGATTGGGATAGAAGTCGGCGGCCGGAAGGTAGACCGTGACCCAGAAGGCCAGGGCAGCAAGGCCATTCATCAGGAACCCCAGGGCGATGGCGCGGCGCGCGGCACGAAAGCCGTACACCTCGGCAAGCACGTCGCCAATGACGTAGGTCAGCGGGAAGACGATGAACCCGCCGTCGGTGATGATCGGTCCGAACGCCACCCCTTTGGTCGCGGTGACATTGGAGATGATTACCAGCGCGGTGAAAACGGCGACCAGGATGGGGTAGTAGACGCTGCCCACCTGCGCGAAACTGGGCTGCTTGGGAGCTTCCACATCGGTTGTCACGAGCACAATCCAAGCACGTCGGTCAGGTCAGTGCCCTGCTCAGGAGCGCAGGAAGCTGATCGGCGACGAAGGGGTAGGACAGCGGCGAGGGGTAGGCGATCGCCCCGGCGATTTCGGGTGTGGTGAAGACATTGATCCACCTGAATTTCCCCGAAGACGTGCGTGATGGTGACCGGACCGGATCCGCCGGTGTCACCGCCGGTGCCGCGACGTGCGCACCCGCTTACGAGGGCGACCCCGGCCATTGTTGGCATGCCGAAAAACTCACGCCTGGTGCGGTGCGGGCCCACCACCGCGAGACTAATCACCCGGCGCTGCGGGCGAGCGAGATTCCCAGCGCCAGCATGGTGACGGCGATCAGCCAGTCCAGGATTCGCCAGGTGGTCGGGCTGGCGAATAGGCCGGCCAATCGGCGGGCTCCGAATCCGAGAGCGAGGAACCAGACGGCACTCGCTGCCGCAGCCCCCGCGCCGAACAGCCACCGGCCTTCACGCTGCTGATTGGCCAGGGTGCCCAGCAGCACCACGGTATCGAGATAGACGTGCGGATTGAGGAAGGTCAGCGCCAGGCAAGTCAGCAGCACCGAACCCAGGCGCGCGGGTGCGGCGTCCGCGGGGGTGAGAGCGGCCGGCCGCAGTGCCCGGCGGGCCGCGAGTAGCGCGTACCCGATGAGGAAAGCCGCGCCGCCGTAGCGGGCGACGGTTGTCAGGTTGGGATGGGCGGTGACAAGTGCGCCGACCCCCGCGATGCCGGCCAGGATGAGGATGAGATCGGATGCCGCGCAGAGAATTACAACGGGAAGCACATACTCGTTGCGGATGCCCTGGCGAAGTACGAAAGCGTTCTGCGCGCCGATCGCGGCGATCAGGCTGATGGATGTGGCGAAGCCGAACAGCAGGGGTGTCACTGTTCGTTGGTGTCCACCGGGTCGCCTATCCGGATCGGTCCGGAGGAAAGGATGCGGCACACCGATCCCGCGCGACCGCGCAGCGCGGCGGCCGCTCCCGGGCCTATTCCGTCGTCGAGTAGTCGGCATGGTGCCGCGACCCGCACCACTTCCACGTCGACCTCGCCGATCCGGAACTTCTCGCCCGGTCGGTCGGGCACCCGCCCGGCGTCGACGGTGACGTTGCGACGGGTTGCGCTGCAGGGGAAGTCGTGACCGAGGTCGGCGGCCGCCGCGTCGAGGGCCTCCTGCGACTGGACGGTGACGTGGAGGTGCCGGCTGCCGTGGTAGCGGTCGCCAACCAGTCCCTTGCCCGCCTCCGCGGTAACCTCTCCCACCGAACGCATCGGCAGCCTCCGGCCCGGAGTGATATGGATCGCGACCACTTTCACCAGCCGAAGTCTAGGGTGATCGTCGTGGCTGAAGTCGATGAGCGTCCGCAGGCCCGCCGCACGTGGTTCGGCCACCCGGTGGGTTTGGTCAACCTCTTCGGTGTCGAACTGTGGGAGCGGTTCTCGTTCTACGGGATGCTCACCATCCTCGGTTATTACCTTTACTACTCGGTGACCGAGGGCGGCCTCGGTCTGCCGAAGGCCACCGCCACCGGCATCGTCGGCGCGTACGGTGGTTTCGTCTACCTGTCCACGGTTCTCGGCGGCTGGGTCGCCGACCGGGTGCTGGGCATGGAACGCACCGTGCTGTACGGCGGTGTGGTGGTGATGTGCGGCCACATCTCGCTGGCGGTTTTACCCGGGATGACCGGCGTGGCAGTTGGTTTGGTGCTCATCGCACTCGGCGCGGGCGCGCTGAAGGCCAACGCCTCCTCGCTGCTCGGCACACTTTACGACGAGGGCGATCCCCGTCGCGACGGCGGCTTCACGCTCTTCTACCTGGGTATCAATCTGGGTGCCTTCAGCGGGCCGCTGATCACCGGCCTGCTGCAGACCCGGCTCGGTTTCCACTACGGCTTCGGTGCGGCCGCAATCGGTATGGCGCTGGGTCTGACGCAGTACGTCATCTTCCGGCGCAACCTCGGCAGTCACGGTCGCACGGTCGCACATCCTTTGTCGCGGCAGGCTTTCTGGCGGGCAGCGGCCGTGGCTGCGGCGGTCGTGGCGGTAATCGGACTCGGGTTCGCCACCGGAGTGGTGCGGCTGGCCAACCTGTCCCAGGTCACCACGGCTTTGATCGTCTTGGCCTCGATCGCCTACTTCACTGCCATGTTGACCAGTAGCCGTGTCACCGCTATCGAACGCACCCGGGTGCGGGCGTTCATCCCCCTGTTCATCGCGAACGCCGTTTTCTGGTCCCTGTTCCAGCAGATCTTCACTGTTCTCGCGGTGTACTCCGATGAGCGGATGAACTGGTCGATCTTCGGCTGGACAGCCCCGTCGAGTTGGATCGGGTCCATCGAGCCGGTGTGGATCATTCTGCTGTCCCCGTTGTTCGCCGTGATGTGGACGAAACTCGGTCGGCGCGCCCCGACCACCCCGCGCAAGTTCGCCTACGGAGTCATCGGTATGGGTCTGGCGTTTCTGCTGTTCCTCTCGATGGCCGGCACCTCCGGACGCTCCGTGCCGGTGCTCGTTGTGGTCGCGATCATGGCGGTGTTCGCAGTATCTGAGTTACTGCTGTCCCCGATCGGCCTTTCGGTCACCACGCAACTGGCGCCCAACGCCTTCCGAGCGCAGATGATGGCGCTGTACTTCTTTTCAGTTGGACTGGGCACCGCGATGTCGGGCGTTCTGGCCCGCTACTACGACGCGGCGCACGAGGCCGCCTACTTCGGGATTATCGGCGGCGTCGCGGTGGTGGTCGGCCTGGTGGTGTGGGTTCTGGCACCGCGTATCAGCAGCCTGATGGAAGGTGTGCACTGAGGAGTCTTCAAGGTCGCACGGCTAGGGCTTGCCTAATTCAGTGCGCCACCTCGGAGCGCCTCGGCGCGTAGGGCCACGGGGTGTTGCGTTCCGGCACTGATTCGGCGCGGCTTTCCTTGAGCCGCATCCGCAGATGCTGGCGCAGTTCGTGCAGCGTCGGATCGTCCCAGCGATTGTCCGCCTCGATCGGGTCGGTGGTCAGGTCGTAGAGCTCCCATTGGTCGTCGAGCGGATCGGTCCGGTACATATCGCCACCGAGACCGGTGGCTGCGAGATGACGTACTCCCGGTTCGGTCCACGTCGACGGGTCGTCGAAGCTGCGGACCAGCTTCCAGAGCCGGCCCTCGACTCTGACCACCAGGCCCTCGAAGTTCGCCGCGGTGTGCGCCGGGATCCGGATCCGAAGCGGTGCCGGGGGATTGGTGGTCTGTTTGAGCCTGCGGCCCAATCCGGATGCGCCGGAGTCGCCTTCGAGCATGTTGTCCCGTGTCATGAGATAGACGGCGCGGTCCTCGTCGGCCGCTGCTCCGTCGACCACCGGCATGAGGTTGCGGCCGGGCAGCGGATGTACCTCGGTGAATTCCGCACGCAACGTGTCGGCCACTGCGCTCACGTCCACTCCCGCGGCGCCGAGCAGGGTGGGTACCAGATCGACGTGGGAGGTTGGCGTGTCGACCACCCGGGGCTCGGTGGCTTGCCCGCCCACCCGCACGATCGTGAACGGCACCCGGGTGGCCTCGTCGTAGAGGTTGAACCACTTCTGGTGCAGGCCACCATGGGCGCCCAGAAGGTCGCCGTGATCGGAGGTGCGGACCAGCACGGCGTTCTGCGATCCGTCGGTGACCGCACGGCGCACCCGGTCGATCGGGGCGTCGACCTCGGCATGCAGGCGGTAGTAGGTGTCGCGGTAACGCTGGGAGAAGCGGTCGTAGACCTGCTGAATCGCGGCGGCAGGACCGTATCCGGAGAAGTAGGCCTCCCGGAAGGCGATCTGGGCTGCCGGCTTGGTGCGCAGGTCCTCTTCGGCGGTCGGCGCGGGCGGTACGTGGGGCGGATCCAGCGGTGAGGGCTTGAGCGGCGAGCGCACTGCCCAGGTGGGGAACAGCACGATGTCATGGGGGTTGACGAAACTTGCCACCAACAGGAATGGGCGCAGCGCCTCGGGATCACCGGCGCGGCGGCGTGCGTAGCGGTCCTGCAGCCAGGCCACCACGCGCTCGGCGATCAGCGGGTCCCGGCGCAACCCGCAGTTGGCCAGCCCTGCTCCATGCGGCTCAGGCCCGACCCAGCCGGAAAACCCATATGGTGCCAACGGATCTGCATCCAAGTAGCGCTGGACCGCCGACTGGTCGACGACGCCGTCGCTGTCGTTGGTGGCCAGGATCTCTCCGGTGGCCGGGTCGGTCAGGTCCGCATGGGAGATATGCCACTTCCCGTCGTAGTGGGTGTCATATCCGGCGGCCCGGAACCAGTTACCCAGGGTCGGAACCTCTCCCCGGCGCAGCCACCGCATCCGAGAATCGTTGTACACCTTGCCGATTCCGTCGGTCTGGGTAACCCCGTGCAGGTCCGGATACTGGCCGGTGAAGATCGTCGGACGGCTGGGCACACAGGCCAGTGAGCCGGTGTAGTGCCGGGTGAAGCTGACGCCGTGCTCGTCAAACCAGCGTCGGCCGGTCAACACCCGCTCCCGCCAGGTGCGCACACCGTCGGATTCGTAGGGCGGAATCGCGCGTTCCTCGTCGGTCATCACGATCACGATGTCGGGGCGGGTCGCCGATGAGCCGCTCGGGCGAAGAGAATCCGTCATAGCGAACCTTCCAGTTGTTCGGCTAGTCCGGCGAGCATCGCATCGGACTGTTTGGACATGAACCGGCACATCGCGCGTTCGGCGAGTCCGGCCACCGGATTGGCGCCGATCTCCACCGTGCTGGTCAGGGTGATGTCGGTTCCGCCGCCGAACGCCGGGGCCAGCGTCCAGCGGTTTGCGACCCGGCGCAGCTGCCGCGGCAAGCCCTGGATGTCGTAGGCCAGGACAGCCGGCGGGACGAAATCGGTGATCTGTTCGACCAGGGTGTCGCGGCCCACCTGCACCCGTCGGCTGGTTCCGATTGCCGGACCGTCAGGGCCGTGCTCAAGCAGGCAGGAGTGGTCGACATTGCCGGCCCAGCTGCTGATTGCCCCGAAGTCGGCCAACACCGTCCACACCGCCTCAGGGGCAGCGGCGACGGTGCGCGAGCGGCTGATCTGGGCCACCAGGCCATCCAACCGCATGGCGGCCGGGATGTCAGCGCCGGCGGCCACCAGATCCAACTTGGTGATCGCCGGATGCCCGTCGACGGCTGGAAAGACCACCTTGTCCGGATGGGTGAGGATGATCTCCCGGCCGCGCACCTCCAGCGGCACGCCGCCGGAATCCGCCATGAATCCCACCCTATGGCCGTGCCCGTTGGCTCTAGGCTGAGGCGTATGGCGATTTTTGATCTCACATCCAAGGCGTTGGACAAGGCCCGTCAGTACGCCGAGCGTGGCGCGGCTGAACTGCATTACCTGCAGAAGATGATCGCCTCAGGTGCCTTCGGGATGGAGTCGCCGCAGAACTTCGCAGCCCTGGGCGCCGACGTCCTGCGCTGGGGTGAAATCGGCATGATCCCCGCGCTCAACGCCCGTAGGAATCCGAATCGCACGGCGATCATCGACGATGAGGGGTCGATGAACTTCGTCGAACTCAACGACGCCGTCAACGCCACTGCCAACGGATTGCTCGCCATGGGGGTCACCGGCGGCGACGGGGTGGCGATCCTGGCCCGCAACCACCGCTGGTTCCTCATCGCGAACTACGCCTGCGGGCGGATCGGCGCGCGGATCATCCTGCTCAACACGGAGTTCTCCGGACCCCAGATCCGCGATGTCACCGCACGTGAGGGCGGCAAGATCATCATCTACGACGACGAATACTCCGAAGCGGTCAAACTCTCCGAGACGCCGCTGGGCAAGCTACGGGCTCTGGCCAGCAACCCCGATGCCGCGCAGCCCTCCGGTAGCACCGACGAAACCCTGGCCGATCTGATCGCCCGCAGTTCTAAAGCGCCGGCGCCCAAGGCCACCCGGAAGGCGTCGATCATCGTTTTGACCAGCGGCACAACCGGCACGCCCAAGGGGGCAAATCGGCATGCCCCGCCGACGCTGGCGCCCATCGGCGGCGTGCTGTCCCGGGTACCGTTCAAAGCCGGTGAGGTCACCGCGTTGCCGTCCCCGATGTTCCACGCGCTTGGTTATCTGCACGCCACTCTGGCCATGACGCTCGGCTCGACGCTGATCCTGCACCGCCGGTTCAAGCCGGCCGAGGTACTCGAGGATGTGTCCAAGCACAAGGTGACGGCCATCGTGGTGGTCCCGGTGATGCTCTCGCGAATGCTCGACGCACTCGAGGCGATGGAGCGCAAGCCGGACATGTCATCGCTGCGGATCATCTTCGCTTCCGGCTCACAACTCGGGGCCGAACTGGCCACCCGGGCCATGAAGGACATCGGACCGGTGATCTATAACCTCTACGGTTCAACGGAAATCGCGTTCGTCTCGATCGCCGGCCCCCAGGACCTGAAAAAGAATCCAGCGACCGTCGGACCGACGATCAAAGGCGTCAAAGTCAAGATCCTCGACGAGCACGGCCACGAGTTGTCGCAGGGCAAGGTCGGCCGGATCTTCGTCGGTAACTTCTTCCCGTTCGAGGGCTATACCGGTGGTGGCGGCAAGGAGATCATCGACGGGCTGATGTCGTCCGGTGATGTCGGCTACTTCGACGAGAGCGGTCTGCTCTACGTCAGCGGCCGTGACGACGAGATGATCGTCTCCGGCGGTGAGAACGTGTTCCCGGCCGAGGTGGAAGATCTCATCAGCGGGCATCCCGACGTCATCGAAGCCACTGCGATCGGCGTGGACGACAAGGATTTCGGCCAACGCCTGCGCGCGTTCGTCGTCGTCAAGGAAGGCGCCGTCCTCACCGAGGAGGCGATCAAGGATTACGTGCGCGATCACCTGGCCCGGTACAAGGTCCCGCGTGAGGTGCTCTTCCTGAGCGACCTTCCACGCAACCCGACCGGCAAGATCCTCAAGCGCGAGCTACGCCAGATCGAGATCCACTAGCGCCTCACCCCCCTGCTCGCGCAGGAGAACGGGACGGCTAGGGGTCGCGGGGCAGGCCCAGCAACCGCTCGGCGATGATGTTCAACTGCACCTCGGAGGTGCCGCCGTAGATGGTCGTCGCGCGACTGGCGAGCAGGAACTCGGCCCACTTGCCTTGCAGCGAGTCCTCTTCCCAGATGGCGCCGTCGGTTCCGAACGAGGACACCGCGAACTCGGCATAGCCCTGCCCGGTGCGCATCGACAGCAGCTTCGAGATGGCGGCCGATGGCATCGCGTCGCCGCCGGCCAGGGTGAGCAGCGTCGACCGCATGGCCAGCAGCTTGGCGGCGTGGCCCTCGGCGATCAGCTCACCGGCCCGATGGTGGCCCACCTGGTCGAAGGACCCCTGGCCGATGAACTCGATGAAACGGGTCAGGCTGGGCAGAAACCACGGCTCGTCGCTGCCGATCGAAACGCGTTCTGCGGTCAGGGTATTGCGGCTGACCTCCCATCCGTGATCCACCTGGCCCAGCACCAGTTCGTCGGGTACGAACACGTCGTCGATGAAGACGGTGTTGAACAACGCGTTACCGGTCAGTTCCCGAAGCGGTTTGACCTCCACGCCCGGCTGCTTCATATCGAGGAGGAAGTAGGAGATGCCGCTGTGTTTCGGTGCGTCGGGGTTGGTGCGCGCCAGCAGTGCGCCCCACTGCGAGAACTGAGCCGCGGTGGTCCAGATCTTCTGGCCGGTGATGCGCCAGCCGCCGTCTACCTTGGTGGCCTTGGTGGTGAGGCTGGCCAGGTCCGAGCCGGCTCCCGGCTCGGAAAACAGCTGGCACCAGATCATTTCGCCGCGGAAGGTCGGCGGAAGGAATCGTTGTTTCTGCTCATCGGTGCCGTAGGCCACGATGGACGGGATCAGCCACGCCGCGATCCCCATGGCGGGCCGTTTGACCCGTCCGGTGCTGAACTCCTGCGAGATGAGGATCTGCTCCACCGGTGTGGCGGCGCGACCCCACGGCTGGGGCAGATAGGGCAGCACCCAGCCCCCCTCGGCGATCGCTGCCTTGCGCTGATCACCCGGAATCGCTTTCAGTGCCGCCACTTCGGAGCTGATCTCGCTGCGCAGCTTCTCGGTGTCGGGATCGAGGTCGATGTCCAGCGGTCGCATCCCGGTGGTCGTCGCTGTGTCGAAGACGCGCTGCGGGTAGTCATGGGACCGCCCGAACGCGGCCACGAGTCCGAGGGTGTGTCGGTAGTACACGTTGGTGTCGTGCTCCCAGGTGAAGCCGATGCCACCGTGCACCTGGATGCAGTCCTGTGCGCAGCGCTGGGCCGCGGCCGGGGCCAGCGTCGCCGCCGCCGCGGCGGCGAACTCGTAGTGGGTGGCGTCGTTATCCCAATCCTGCTCGGCCGCTTCGTCGATCGCGCGGACTGCGTCCCACACCGCGGCGGTGGCGCGTTCGGTGGTGGCGATCATCTCGGCGCACTTGTGCTTGATGGCCTGGAACTGACCGATCGGCCGGCCGAACTGCTCGCGGATCTTGGCGTATTCCGAGGCGGTGTCGGTCGCCCAGCGCGCAAGGCCGACCGCTTCAGCGGACAGCAACGCGGTCGCGATCGCCCGGCCGGCGGCCTGCGATACCCCGGAGAGCAACCGGTCGGTACCGATCTCGACCCCGTTGGCGCGTACGTGGGCCACCGGGCGCAGCGCATCCACCGACCGAAGCGGCACGATCTCCAGCGAATCGGCGTCGAGCACCGCCCACTCGATCCCGCTCTCGATGTTGACCGGCAACACCAGCACCGAGGCCTGGGTGGCGGCCGGCACCGAACGCGCCTCGCCGCGGATCACGTACATGTCGCCCTGGCGACTGGCGGTGAGATCGGACTCCAGCGCGAAGGCGGCGATGGACTCACCGGCAGCCAGTTCGGCCAGGATCTTTGCGTCGGGATCATCGGCGGCGATGAGCGCGCCGGCGATGGCGGAAGGCACATAGGGGCCAGGGACGGCGCCGTAACCGAATTCGGCGATCGCGATCGCGAGTTCCAGCAGGCCGAACCCCTGTCCGCCGACCGACTCGGCCAGGTGCAGGCCGTGCAGACCCTGTTCGGCCGCGGCGCGCCAGTAGGGAGGGGGGTTGTCGAGCGGAGTTTCCAGCGCCGCATGCAGAACCTCGGCCGGTGCCACGCGTTTCACCAGGGCGCGTACCGAGTCGGCCAGATCCTGATGCTCAGAGGTGATCGCGATGGGCATTGTTCGATGGCCTCTCGTAGCTGCCGATTAACCGGTGGGTTGGGTCCGAGGGTACTACCCGGAGTTGGCCGCGACCTGAGAGCTCAGAGGGTTCGGGGCTGCCCGCAACCAGACGACCAAGGCGCCGCCGAGCACCATGATCATGCCGACCGCCCACATGCCGGCCTTGTTCGTTCCGGTCAGGTCTTCCAGGGCGCCGGTTGCGTACGGGGCGGCGAAGCCGCCGAGATTGCCCACCGAGTTGATCAGCCCGATACCACCCGCCGCGGCGGCGCCGGCGAGGAACCGCGAGGGCAGCGCCCAGAACACCGGCAGTGCGGCGAAGATCCCCATCGCGGCGATGACCACCAGCGCCATCACCGCGATCGGGTGGCGCAGATATAACGCCACCGGGATGGCCAGGCCGCCGATGAACAACGGGATCGCCACATGCCAGACGTGTTCGCGGGTGCGATCGGCGTGCCGGGACCACAGGAACATCGCAATCGCACCGAATATGTAGGGGATCGCCGTGATCAGTCCCACCTGGATCAGGGACAGTTGCAGCCCGAAGGTCTTCTTGAAGCCCGCGACGATCGACGGCAGGAAGAAGGCCAACGCGTACAGCCCGTAGGCGACGCCGAAGTAGACGACGGCTAGTGCCCAGACCCGCGGACTGGTGAGCGTCCGGCGCAGCGGGAAGTGGTAGCTGCTGGTGACGTTGCGCTCTTCGGCCGCCAGTGTGGAGATGAGCCAAGCCCGTTGGTCGTCGGGCAGCCAGTGCGCGTCGGCGGGCCGGTCGGTCAGATAGAACCAGCAGACCGCTCCGAGGACCACCGCGGGAAGGCCGACGACGATCATCATGAATCGCCAACCGGCCAAGCCGAATACACCGTGACCGGTCTGAATCAGCCAGGCGCCCAACGGCGTTCCTATCGCCGCTGCGATCGGAACGGCCAGCATGAAGATCCCTACGACGCGGGCCCGGTAGGCGGCGGGAAACCACTGGCTCAGATAGAACACGATTCCTGGGAACAGGCCTGCCTCGGCGACGCCGAGCAGGAACCGCAGTGCCAACAGGACGTGTGCGTTGGGGGAGAAGGCGATCGCCACCGCGACGACACCCCACGAGATCGCGATGCGGGCCAGCCAGCGACGGGCGCCGAAGCGCACCAGGGCCAGATTGGACGGCACTTCCACCAGCACGTAGCCGATGAAGAAGATCCCCGAGGCCAGGCCGAACATCGTCGCCGACAGTTGCAGGTCGGCGCTGACCTCGGCCTTGGCGATCCCCAGGTTGGTGCGGTCGAGGTAATTGACGAAGTACATCGCCATCAACAGCGGAACCAGTCGCACCGTCACGGCGCGCAAGGTTCTCGATTCCGCGGAGCTAGGCGCGGTTGAGACGGACATGCTGCCTCCCATTGACGACGTTGACCAGATCATGCCCGCTTCGTAGTCGCCGGCAGTTGTCGATCGCCTCGGCGATATAGCGGCGCATGGTGTCCTGGGTGTACCAGACGACATGCGGGGTGACGACGACGTTGTCCAACGCCAGAAGCGGATTCTCGGAGTCGACGGGTTCGGTGGCGAACACATCGAGTCCGGCAGCAGCCAGCCTTGCGTGTCGAAGGGCCTCGACCAGCGCCGGCTCATCGATGATCCCGCCGCGAGAGGTATTGACCAGCAGGGCAGTCGGCTTCATCGAGTCCAGGGCCACCCGATCGATGAGCGCTGCGGTCTCGGCTGTCAGCGGCAGATGCAGACTGACGATGTCGCTGTCGGCGAGTAGCGCGGACAACGATCGCCAGTCGGGTGTGCCGTCATCGCGGGTGCTGGTGTGCAGCACCCGGGCTCCCATGGCCGCCACAATCCGTTCGACCCGTCGGGCGATGTTGCCGTAGCCCACCAGCCCCACCGTGCAGGCTCCGATGTCGCGCACGGTCTCTCCGAGGCTTGCCTCAGTCGGCCACCCCCGCCCGGCGCGGGTCGCGGTGTCGAGTTCGCGCAGACGGCGCATCGCGGCGAGCATCAGCAGCACCGTTCCCTCGGCTACCGACGGGGCGTTCGCCCCCGGCATGTTGGCCACCGCGATCCCCAGTTCGGTGGCGGTCTCGACGTCGATCGTGTTGACCCCCGCGCCGAGTTTGTGCACGAGGCGCAGACCCGATCCTCGGCGCAGGTCTGCCCCCGACAGTGGCCGCAGCACGTGCCACACCGCGTCGGCCCAGGGTAGTTCGCGATGCAAGGTGGGATCGTCATCCTCGTGACACCACCGGATGTCGAGCCAATCCGCCTCCGTCGCAACCATCTCCAGCACGGTGTCGCCAGGGATGAAGTGCGCGAGCACCTTCACCTTCGCTGGATCAAGGCCGGCCGGCATGGTGGTCAGCCCCGGAACAGGCTGGACTCCCCGAAGGTGTCCACGATCGCGCTGAGTTGGTCGACCAGTTCAGCCGACGTCAGTACGACGTCGCCTGCCAGCCATGCGCTGATCGTCTGGGTGACCCCGCCGACCACGAAATAGGAGAACGCCTTGGTGGCTTCGGTGGCTGGCTGCTGGGTGAGGTTCTCCACGTGCTGTCCGGCCAGCATGACGAAAAGCGCCTCGGTCTCGTGGCGCTTGCGGATCACGGCGGTGTTGGACACCTGGGCCCCGAAGATGAGGCGGCCGATGCGCGGATCGCCCTCGATGGTTCGCACGATGTTCGTCAACCCGGCACGGGTCTGCTGCTGGGCCGGCGCGACGGCCACCGCGGCCTGGGTGGTCGTAGCCAACTGGGCAATCACCCAGTCGAAGACGGCGCCGATGAACCCGTCCTTGTCCTGGAAGCCCTCATAGAAGTAGCGGGTGGCCAGGCCGGCCTGTTGGCAGATCCCACGGACCGTCAGTTCGGCCGGATCGATGTTGCTTCCAAGCAGTTCAAGGCCGGATTCCAAGAGGCGAGAGCGGCGTCGGGCCGACCGGTCGGCGGCGTCCACTCCGGCGTAGGGCCGTGCCTGGGTCACCGCGTCATCTTGACATCCGGATGGGCCTGGCACAATATCGGGAAACACTCGTTTCCAGATTTGCGGCAAGGGGGCCTCGTGGCCAGCACTCGCGAGTTCGTCAGCGTTGCGGACCGTCCTGTCAGCGACTCCACCGGCGCGGTGTCCAGCCGCGGATTCTTGCAGCGGCTTACCCGGTCGGGGCTTTTCGACCAGGGCATTCCAGGGATCGCGCTGCTGGCCGGACCGGCCAACGTGATCATGCAACTCGGCCTCCCCGGGGTGGGGTACGGCGTCATGGAGAGCCGGGTCGAGAGCGGTCGCATCGATCGTCACCCGATCAAGCGGGCGCGGACCACTTTCACCTACCTCGCTGTCGCGACCCGTGGCAACGCCGAGCAGCAGAAGGCCTATCGCAAGGCGGTGACCCAGGCTCACGCCCAGGTTACTTCCACCGAGGACAGCCCGGTCAAGTACAACGCCCTGGATCCAGAGTTGCAGCTGTGGGTCGCCGCCTGCCTCTACAAGGGTGGGGTGGACGTGCGCCGGATGTTCATCGGTGACATGGACGACGAGACCGCCGACCAGCACTACCGCGACAGCATGGCGCTGGGAACGATGCTGCAGATGCGCCCGGAGATGTGGCCTGCCGACCGGGCGGCCTTCGACAAGTACTGGGAAGAACAACTCGAGAAAATCCACATCGACGACGCCATCCGCGAATTCCTCTATCCCATCGCGGTGGCCCGGATGCGGGGTCTGCAGCTCCCGTTCCCACTGCAGAACATCAACGAGAGCATCGCGTTGTTGATCACCACGGGCTTCCTGCCGCAGCGGTTCCGTGACGAGATGAAGCTGGATTGGAATTCAGCCAAGCAACGGGAATTCGACGCGCTCATGTCAGCGGTCAAGTTGGGCAGCGCCTTTGCTCCGTCGTTTGTGCGCAACTTTCCGTTCAATGTTCTTTTGCATGACGTGAATTGGCGGATGCGCACGGGCCGCCCGCTCGTCTAACGTCAGCATCACCCTGGTCAGCGCCGTCAAGAACTGAACATCAGCGGCCGCAGGAAGCGGTTGGCGCGCCTCAGATACTCCGGCTGGCTGACGTGCAGCACGTGGTTGCCCGGGAACCAATGCAGAGCGCAACGGTCCCAGTGCTCCCACAGTGCCTCGGAG
Organism: Mycobacterium sp.; assembly: GCA_036782595.1. Lineage (GTDB taxonomy): Bacteria > Actinomycetota > Actinomycetes > Mycobacteriales > Mycobacteriaceae > Mycobacterium. Next base: position 17,747 of record DAIPYT010000042.1, read on the forward strand.
TGATCCGGCGGCGCTAACCGATCGCCGAGACCGGTGATGATCAACCGACGGTTCTTGGCGACCTTCGGCCGGTAGTTCAGCGGCGAGTGGTAGGCGAAACTGGAGTAGGCCTCCTCGCGAGTCATGCCACCTGCCAAGCGGGCGAGTTGCACAACCTTGCTGGCCGGCCACCAATCGTCGAATGCTGAAGCCGGGGTGACGAGCGGGACATTGGGGATCACCGCTTCCAGGCGATCATCGGCCGAGGCCACCAGTGCGGACGTGTACCCGCCCAGTGACATGCCGGTGAGGGCGATCCGGTCAACACCGTTGTGCCGCAGCCAATTCAGGATCGTCCGGAAATCGTAAACCGCCTGGCCCATCGCCTCGGCGAAGCCGGTCATCCCGCCGGCGAAATAGCCGTATCCGCTGAAGGGTGAGCCCTGTTCGGCGCGGCGGCCGTGAAACGGCAGGGTGTAGAGAAGGACGTCGTAGCCCGACCGGTAGAACCACGGAAGCGAGAAGAACAATCCGTTGACCAGATACGGCGATCCCATGAACCCGTGGATCACGCACAGGGTGGGTCGCGGGCCGTCGGAATGCCGCCAGTGCTGGAAGCGGACGATGTTGTTGCGCTTGAGGTGGCGCCACTTGTCCCGCATGGCGGGGTTGATGGGTTCGAAGGTGCTCTGAAACGAGCTGTTGTGGACGTGGCCGTGGGCGATGTATTCGGCGACGGGGTTGGCCGCGCGACTCGAGACGTTCGGCAGGTTGGTCGGCGCAGGGAAGGACCGCTCGGAATCCTTATGCCTGGCGAGGTCGACGTAAAAGGCGATGTTGTCGCGTTCCCGCTTAGCTTCGGTGCGGCGCAGCGCGGTGGTGAGGATGGTGGGTGCAACGGCCGCGCCGATGACGGTGGAGATGGCGGTCCGCAGGCCGATATCGGCCAGGGCGGACGAGTCGACGACGGCGCGTTGGAATGTCGTCAGGTCGGAGCGCTTCGGCAGGCCCGTGGGGCCGGCATCGGCACCCGGAACGTCAGGCAGCGGAATGGGTATCTCGACAGGGGATGTCATCGTCGCCTCAGCCTTTCCGGGCCGCACCGAGGGCTGCCCTGCACCGCGCTAGATGTTAGTCCCGCTAATGACAACTGGTGCAACTCATGAGTCTGGCTTGGCATCCGCGGATTGGCCGTGGCCGGATTCGACGATCCTGCGCGTCACCACCGGATGGCCCGCGGACTTCTTGACCACCGGAGGCGGGATCGGCGGTACGGTCAGGCGGCCCTGAACCGGCGCGCCGTTGCGCACCACCGGCACCGAAACCCGCTTGGTGTCGGCCCTCACGTCCTTCTCAGTCCCGGACGTTGCACCCATTGCCCCGGGAGGAACCATCGGCATGCCTGCCATACCTGCAGTCGCGCCTCCGATGGCAGGTGCGACAGCGGCCGGCGCCACCGGAATGATCGGGGCCGCAGAAGGCGCGGTGCTGGCCGGCGGAACCGGAGGCGGGCCTAGGTAGGCCATCGGCGCTGTGCCGCCCACCGGACCCAGGCCGTCGCCGTCTGCGCCGCCCAGCCCGCCGCCTCCGGTGTCGCCACCGGCCCCGGCATCGAGGTCTTCGAAGTCGTTCGCGCCGAGGTCGAAGTCCTCGGCCGGCGCTGTCTCGCTGAGACTGGCATCCTCGACTGGCGAAGCACCCGTGGTCTGAGCAACCTCGATCCCGGTTTGCAGCGCTTGCTGCAATCCCTGGGTGGCCTGTTGAGGTAGCTGCGCCAGCGGTTGCAGTACGCCGCCGATGGCACCGGCCAGTGCGGCGGCAATTCCGGAGGCCAGCTGGGGTAGCTGCTGGGCGATCGCCGCAGTCTGAGTCGGTTCGCCGGCCATCCCTTCTGCGGCGGTATAGGACTGGTCGTCAATGCTTCTCAGTTCCGCGGCTGCTTCCTGGTCCTGGGCGAGGAATTTCTCGGCAGCTTGCCGTGTCGTGACGTCGCGCTCGGCGTGCTGTTGGAGATTTGTCGCGTTGTCCTGGTGGTCACTGAGATTCGCGGCGAGTCCCAGTGCCCGCAACAGTTGCTCGACAGGTGTGGATCCGGCGACCAGCGGATCTGAAACGATCTGCGGCGGTGAGGCGTTCATTGCCGTCGCCTGATGGTAGTGCTCGGCATCGGCGACCAATCGGTCCTCGCTCATCGGTGTCCCTCCGGCTTTGGAGATTGCGCCAGGAACCAGGCGAAATGGTAGTTGGCGGAGGTTGTTTCGTGGTTGACCAACGCATCGATGGTGGCGAGTAGCTGCCAGTTACCGACTTCGGCAAGGTCGACCCTGGTGGGGTAGCGATCCAGCACGGACGCAGTGACGGCTCGCAGGTGCTCCCGCAGGAGTCGCACTTCAGTGTCGAGGTATCCGGTCTGGGCGATGACGGCCCGCGTCAGCGTGTGGGCGAGCCGCGGCAGTCCATCACGCCACTTCGTGGCCTGCGAGAGTTCCCACCCGAGGTCTTCCACCGCAGCGGTCTCTCGGGACCGGGTCGACATCTGTACCGGCGCGGGCTCCGGGTCCAGTGGTTGGGCCGGTTCGTAGACGGCGGTGAGTGTGGCCTCGCCTAGCAAGGCAGTGAGGTTGTTGCGGTGCGGACCCGGTTCGAGCAGGTCCACACCGACCGGGATGTGGATATCAGGGGGAATCCAGCCACCGGCCAAGTCGGTGACCACAACCGTACTGCCGTCCACGAGATCACCTACAGCCCAACGTAACTGGGGCTGCTGACGGGCCACGGCCGCCAGAATTCGGCGCAGCCGAATCTCGGCGGTTGAGACGGCGGCGAAAGCCCGTTCAGGCCGCCCGGTCACGGGTGCGGGCGCGGGGCCGCTGACTGCCGGTGGCCGCCGGCGTACCACTGCAGCCGGACTGCCGGGACCTGCACTACCGGCGGGACCGGCCGACGCGGAACCAGGTGCGGCCGGGATCAGCGCGGGTGCGCCCGGCGGTGTGGGCTTCAGATCCGCGCCGTAGGCGGTCAACGGTCCCTGCTGCATAGTCGTCTTGGTCGTCGGTATCGGCGTGACGGCCTTCATGGCAGACGACGCGAGACCAGGCGGCAATGGCCCTGCGGCTGAGGGAGTTACGACAGGTTGGGCCGCTGCCGCATCGCGGGGCGGCGCGGCGTCGGCACGCTCGAACACCGGGCCGGGGGTGTCGGAGGACGTCGGGGCGTGGTGGGTGGAAGTTCTGCTCACGGTGGCCGTAATCGCCTCGGCGCCAGTGGAAATGGCGGCGACGCCGTGTCCGCCGGAATCGGCTGGGGAAGCATCCCGGCTGGAAACATCCGGCTCCGTTGACGAGGCTTGGCGAAGGTCCGGTATCGCAGCCGCCTCAACGGAGGCTGGACTTGCGGTGACGGAGCCGGTGGAGCCGACTTCTGACGAGCCAGTCGCCGGTTGTGGCCCGGTGTCCGGTGCAGATGGTGGCTGATCCCGCAGCATCTGCTCGACGCGGCTGCCGATCTCATCTGCATCCGGTGACCCGAATGCCCGCCCCAGGTCCACACCGTTGGCAGTTGCGAATTGTCGTGCTGACAAACTCGGCGTTGCGGTCTGGCAGACAGGCTGGATCGTTTCAAACAGGTTCGCGCTGCATTCGGCAGCCTTGGCGTTGGCGTGCGTTTGCGCGGCCACGATGGTCGTGACGATGGCGCTCAGTTTGTCGGACGGCGTCAGCTTTGACGTCAGGATCGACTGGATCTCGGAGTTACCCCGGCTCGCGATCTCGGTCAGTGAACCGCGGAGTTCGCTGGCGTGCCGAAGGGCCGAGCCGTACGCGTTCTCTTTCGTTGCGTTCGCATCGGAGACAGCCTTGGCGGCGTGTTCTCCGTTCTCGAAAGCCGCGTTGATGTTCGCCGCTGTTGCGCCCTGCTGGTTCGCCAGCGCGAGGGTTCTAATGGCGCGCAGGTTCTCGGCGTATTCGGTGTGGGCGACTGCGATCGCGGCCCGGCGTCGTGCGGCGTCAGCCAACGCGGCCAAGGAGGCGGAGTCCGGCCATTGATGGCCCACCAGCAATGCCGACCAGTCGCCGCTTGGGACGTCGCTCACTCGTCCATCCCGAACACGTCCGCTTGCGACATGAGCGGGATGGTAGTTGCGGGTTTGCCGGAGCGCCATTCACCGGAAGGAGCAGGATGGTGCGACAGGCCAATAAATGCTGTTCAACGCATTACCGACTTTGTTCACAGCCCGTGGAGGGTCCAGCAGGGGCGTTGCCCGACTGGCGGAGAACCGATCGGTGTCCACCAACGCCTGGGGCCCCTGACACCGAACCGTGGCTCAACCTTGACTTGACCACCGCCGAGCCCCGCAAGGACGATTGATCCCATGGGCCGATTCGGATTTTCGCTGGCGGCTGCCCTGAGCGCGGTCGCCGTTGCCGCAGCCTCGGCGCCTGCCGCCCTCGCCGACACTCCCTGGTTCGCGTCCCAGGTCGGAAGCGCCTCCCAGGTCCTCTCGGTCGTCGGCACGGGCGGATCGACGGCAAAGATGGATGTGTGGCAGCGCGGCCCCGCCGGATGGCAGGCGGTCGGCAGCGGTATCCAGACTTACGTCGGATCGGCCGGGATGGCGCCGAAGGCCCGTGACACCGTGCCCGCCACCCCGATGGGGGTCTACAGCCTGGACTTCGCCTTCGGTACCGAACCCAGTCCGGGTGGCGGCCTGAAGTACTTCCAGACCACGCCGGACTACTGGTGGTCAGCCGAAGGTTCCACCTACAACACCATGCAGGTCTGCAAGCAGGCCGACTGCCCCTTCGACACCTCACCTGCCAGCGGTACCGAGAACCTGTACATCCCGGCCTACGCCCACGCAATCGTCATGGGTGTCAACAAGGAACGCGTCCCGGGTAACGGCGGCGCCTTCTTCGTGCACACCACCAACGGCGCACCGACGGCGGGCTGTGTCGCCCTCGACGACGCCACCCTGGTCAAGATCATCCGCTGGCTGCAGCCCGGCGCGGTGATCGCGATCGCCCAGTAGCTCAGGCCAGCGCCGATCCCGGCGTCACTTTGCCCTCCAACTTCTGAGCGACCTCGTAGGTGCGCTGATATCCGGTCGCGCAGATCTTCCAGCCATCGGCGGTCTTGCGATAGCGATCGCGGTAGAACGCGGCTCCGAACAGCATGAAGTTGTGCTCCGGCACGATCACCCGGTCCTGCAGATACCACCTGCCCTCGGCCTCGTCGCTGTCATCCAGAGTGATCTCGGGGTGGGTCACCCGGTGCTCGGTGAGCACCCCCGCCGGCATCGCGGTGCGCATGAACTCCACCAAATCCCCGCGGTTGGTGAAGCGCAACTCCTTACCCAACGACGACCCGTACTCCCCGACGATGTCCTCGGTGAGGGTGTCGGCGAAGTCTTCCCAATGCTTGGTGTCCAACGCTCGCAGATAGCGGTACTTCACCCGTTTGATCGCCTCGATCGCCTCCAGATCAGCCA
>DAIPYT010000043.1:0-21339 GCA_036782595.1 Mycobacterium sp.
GGAAAGGGCGCGGTGCACTACCGCAACCGCTATGTCCGCACCCAGCACTACCGGGCCCGATCCGGCACCCGGCACATGGGCACCGACGCCACCGGCGGCGTGGTTGCCAATATCGGCCGATTGCCCACTAATCTGGCGAACACCAATGTCGTCGAGCATGCCGGCCACCTGTATGCCCTATGGGAGGGCGGGCCGCCCTACGAGCTGGACCCGGACACACTGGAGACCAAGGGCCTGCGCCGATTCGGCGGTGAATTGCGCTGGATCGGTTCGTATTCCGCGCATCCGTGCCAGTGTCCGAGCAGCGGCGACATGTTCAACTTCGGCGTCGAGTTCATCCCCACCCCGCACCTGCGGGTGTATCGCACCGACCGGGAAGGCCGGCTGCGGCACTACCGGTCGGTTTCCCTGCCCTACGTGGCGATGGTGCACGACTTCGCGATAACCGAGCGCTACCTGGTGTTCATCGTCTCGCCGATCATCCCTGACGGTATCCCGATCGTACTGGGGCTCAAGGCCTTCGGCGATGCGATGAAATACCAGCCGCAGCGCGGCAGTTCGTTCATCCTGATTCCGCGCGACGGCGGCAAGATCCGGCGTGTCGAACACGACGCGATCCTGCAGTTCCATCTCAGCAACGCCTTCGACGACCGCGGCGACGTCGTCATCGATGTCATCACCTACCACGGCGGAGAACTACTGGAGTGCATCGCCCGCTTCCGCACCAGCCCGTTGGACAAGGCGACATCGGAATTCACCCGGTTCAGGCTGACCGCGTCCGGAAGGGTCATCCGCGAGCAACTCAGTGACCGGTCCTGCGAATTTCCGCGGCATCATCCCGACCGTGAGGGACGGCCGCACCGATACTCCTACTTCAACACCCGCCACCACCTCGGGACCATGTACGACGCGATCACCAAACTGGATCTGTCCGACAACACAGAGACCAGCTATGCCGCGCAAACCCCCGGAAACAGCTTCTGCGAACCGGTGTTCGCGCCTCGGCCCAATGCCACCGACGAGGACGACGGCTGGCTGCTGTCAGTCGAATACCGGGTCGACACGCATACCTCACGACTGGTGATCCTCGACGCGCACGACCCTGCGCGGGGACCGGTCGCCACCGCGGCGCTGACCCACCACGTCCCGCAGGGATTCCACGGCAACTTCGTCGCGCGCTGACCTACCGGTTCGCGGCCAGCCAGCGGTCCAGTTCGGCGTACGCCATCTCCCTCGGCCCAGGCAGCGACAGGAACACGTCGTGTTTGGCGTCGATCACCGGCACGATGGTCTGCCGGTTGCCGATGCAGCCGGCCCACTGGGCGATGTGCGCGACGTCCAGGACGGCGTCGCCGCGTTGCATCTCCTCGGTGCCGACGGTCTCGGCGACGCTGTGGTCGGACCGCAGGATGAGGTTGGGCACGCCGACGTCGAGGCCGCGGTGCAGGTGCGCCTGCCCGCGCCGGATGGCGGTGATCCAGCCCAGCCTGATCGGGAATCCGCCGACCGGTTTCCACTGCAGGTTGTAGTCGAACTCGCCGTGGTAGTCCCGGTGCAGGGTCAGTCCGTAGCCGCCTTTCCCGGCCGGCCGCACCACCGTGGTCTTACGGACCCTCGACGCCGCTCCGAGGGCGCCGGAGGTGACCCGGGTGCGCAGGATCGGCGGTCCGTGCAGGTCCAGGAACGGACTGTTGAGCACCAGGCCGGCCAGTCCCAGTGCAGTGGTTTCGCCGCGACGGCACAACCGGTCGAGCCACAACGACACCACCAGGCCGCCGGTGGAGTGGCCGTAGACCAGCACCCTGCAGGAGGGGTTCTCGGCCCGGATGATCGTCAGAGCGTGCTCGAGGTCGCGGTCGTAGCGGGACAGGTCGGTGGTGAAGTGCGGGGTCTGGCCCTCCCGCCAGGACCGGCCGCACTTGTGCAGATCGAGCCCGTAGAGCCGGTGACCCCGTTCGGCGAGGAAATCCACCAGCTGGGTGTTGAAGAAGTAGTCGGTGAAGCCGTGCAATGCCAGCACCACCCGATCGGACGGGGTATTGCCGGCCTCGCGCACCAGGGTGGCGAACAACTCGCCCTCGCCGTCGGGGTCCGGGCCCAACTCCAGGGTCGTCTGCCGGTAACCGATGAGGACGTCGTCCGCCCATTCGGTGCGCGCGAACGTCACGGCCCAACTTTATCCAGTGACGGCTGTCTACTACCCCGGTGGAGCGCGGACGCGCCGGGATAACCTAGCGATACCCACCGCGGCCCACTCCGGGACGCGGATCTCCGAGGAAGGACAGCCCCGTGTCTGAGGCCACCAAGTCCGACGCCAGGACCGACGTCGTCCTGGTCGGTGCTGGAATAATGAGCGCCACCCTCGGGGCGCTGCTGCGCCTGGTCGAGCCGAACTGGTCGATCACGCTGGTGGAGCGCCTCGACGCCGCCGCGGCGGAGAGCAGCGACCCGTGGAACAACGCCGGCACCGGGCACTCGGCGCTCTGTGAGCTGAACTACACCCCGCAGAAGCCCGACGGCACCATCGACATCGCCAAGGCGATCAACGTCAACGAACAGTTCCAGGTCACTCGCCAGTTCTGGTCCTACGCGGTGGAGAACGGCATCCTGACCGACGTTCGCGGCTTCCTCAACCAGGTGCCGCACGTCAGCTTCGTCTCGGGCGCCGACAACGTCGACTACCTGCGTCGCCGGCACGAAACCCTGGTGCGCAACCCGCTGTTCGCCTCGATGGAGTTCGTCAACGACCCCGACGAGTTCGCCCGCCGGCTGCCGCTGATGTCGGTGGGCCGGGACTTCTCCGAGCCGGTCGGGCTGAACTGGACCGAGGCCGGAACCGACGTCGACTTCGGCGCGCTGTCGCGCCAGCTGCTTGCGTTCGGTACCGAGCGCGGAATGAACACCCTGTTCGGCCATGAGGTGCGCGACCTGGACAAGCAGTCGGACGGTAGCTGGACCGTCAAGGTGGTCAACCGTCGCACCGGTGAGAAAATGCAGATCCGAAGCAAGTTCGTGTTCATCGGCGCCGGTGGCGGTGCGCTGCCGCTGTTGCAGAAGGCCGGCATCAAGGAGGTCAAGGGGTACGGCGGATTCCCGGTCAGCGGGCAGTGGCTGCGCACCGACCTGCCGAGCCTGACCGAAGCCCATCACGCCAAGGTGTACGGCCTGCCGCCGCTGGGCGCCCCGCCGATGTCGATGCCGCACCTGGACACCCGCGTCATCACCGGTAAGGATTGGCTGCTGTTCGGGCCGTTCGCGGGTTGGTCGCCGAAGTTCCTCAAGGCCGGCAAGTTCACCGATCTGCCGCTGTCGGTCAAACCCGACAACCTGCTGTCGATGGTCGGCGTCGGCCTGACCGAGTTGCCATTGGTGAAGTACCTCGTCGGTGAACTGCTGCAGAGCTTCGAAGGCCGCGTCGACACGTTGCGTAAATTCGCGCCCACCGCGCAGAGTAACGACTGGGAACTCGACATCGCCGGCCAGCGCGTGCAGGTCATCCGCCGCGACGCCAAGAAGATGGGCATCCTCGAGTTCGGCACCGCCGTGCTCGCCGCCGCCGACGGTTCCATCGCCGGACTGCTCGGCGCCTCACCGGGTGCCTCCACCGCGGTGCCGGCCATGCTCGAGGTGATGCAGCGCTGCTTCCCGGATGAGTACCGCGGGTGGGAGCCGAGGATCAAGGAGATGGTGCCCTCGCTGGGGTCCAAGCTCTCCGACGAGCCGCGGCTGTTCGCCGAGATCTGGGAGCACGGCTCCAAGGTGCTCCGGCTCGGCAGCCGTTCGGGCGTGGTGTGACGGTCGCTCTGCGCCGCAGTTGGGGACGGGATCTGGACCCGGCGACGCTGTACGCGTTGCTCACGTTGCGGGTCGATGTCTTCGTCGTTGAGCAGTGCTGCCCCTACCCGGATCTCGACGGCCGTGACTTGGACGCCACGACGCGGCACTTCTGGCTGGAAAAGGCAGGGGGAGAGGTGATCTCGACGCTGCGGCTGATGGAGGAATACCCCCACGACCGACCGCTGTTCCGGATCGGCCGGGTCTGTACCCGCGCCTCCGAGCGCGGCCACGGCCACACCGACCGGCTGATGCAGGCCGCGCTGGCGGAGGTCGGTTCACACCCGTGCCGGCTCAGCGCGCAGAGCTACCTGGTCGATATGTACGCCCGGTACGGCTTCGCCCAGGGCGGCGACGAGTTCGTCGAGGACGGCATTGCGCATGTGCCGATGCTGCGGGAGCCGCGACGGTGAGTACGTCGGTCCCCTCATCCGATCCCTTGGATGCCTACCCGTTCAGTGCGATCGTCGGCCACGATCGACTGCGGCTGGCGCTGCTGTTGTGCGCTGTCCGACCGGAAATCGGCGGTGTGCTGATCCGCGGTGAGAAGGGCACTGCCAAATCCACGGCGGTGCGGGCACTCGCGGCGGTGCTGGGTCAGGCCGATCCCAGTTCCCGGCTGGTGGAATTGCCGATCGGTGCCACCGAGGACCGAGTGGTGGGCTCGCTGGATCTGCAGAAAGTGCTGCGCGACGGTGAACACGCGTTCTCACCCGGTCTACTGGCCCGTGCTCACGGCGGGGTCCTGTACGTCGACGAGGTCAACCTGCTCTCCGACCATCTGGTCGACGTCCTGCTGGACGCCGCCGCCATGGGCCGGGTGCACATCGAACGCGACGGGGTGTCGCACTCCCACGAGGCACGGTTCGTACTGATCGGCACCATGAATCCCGAAGAGGGCGAACTGCGCCCCCAACTGTTGGACCGCTTCGGCCTGGCCGTCGACGTGCAAGCCTCCCGCGACGTCGCGGTGCGCAGCGCCGTGATCCGGGCCCGGCTGGACTACGAGGCCGACCCGGCCGGATTCGCCGGCCGGTACGCCGGCGCCGACGCCGAATTGGCCGCGCAGGTGGCCGCGGCACGGGCGCGGGTCGATGCGGTGCGACTGCCCGATGCCGAACTGCGCCGGATCGCGGCTTTATGCGCCGCCTTCGACGTCGACGGGATGCGCGCCGACCTGGTGATAGCCCGCACCGCCGTGGCGCACGCGGCGTGGCGCGGTGCCGAAACGGTGGCCGAGGAGGATATCCGGACCGCCGCCGAACTGGCCCTGCCGCACCGTCGTCGGCGCGACCCGTTCGACGAGCCCGGTATCGATCCCGCGCAGCTTGACGAGGCCCTTTCCGCGGCGGCCGACAACGGCGGCGACCGCGACGACGACCCCGACGACGACCCGGACCCGTCGGGCGGCGGACAGTCCCTGGACGGGCAGACGGAAAATCCTGCGCCGCGGAACAATTCCGGTAGCACCCGGCCGGCCGCCCCGCCCACGCCGAGCTTTCGCACCCGCGCGCTGACGGTTCCCGGGGTCGGGGAGGGCAGCGCGGGCCGGCGCTCGCCCGCCCGCAATTCCGCGGGTGCGGCGGTGCGGGCCGCCGGTACAGGTGAGCAGGGCCACGGTCTACATCTGTTCGCCACCCTCCTCGCCGCCGCCGACCGCCGCAGCAGTCCCGGTCCGCTCCGGCCGGGTGCCGAGGATTTGCGGCGAGCCGTCCGGATCGGGCGCGAGGGCAACCTGGTGATCTTCGTCGTCGACGCCTCCGGGTCGATGGCAGCCCGTGACCGGATGGCCGCGGTGAGCGGTGCGGCGCTGTCCCTGCTGCGCGACGCCTATCAGCGCCGGGACAAGGTGGCGGTCATCACCTTCCGGGCCCAGGGCGCCCGGATCGTGCTGCCACCCACCACGTCTGCGCACACCGCCGCCCGCAGGCTGGCCGGGTTGGACACCGGCGGCACCACCCCACTGGCCGAGGGCCTGCTGGCCGCCCGAGACATCGTTGTACGGGAACGCGCCCGCGACAACTCTCGCCGGCCACTGATCGTGATTCTCACCGACGGTCGAGCCACCGCCGGACCGGATCCCTTGCGGCGCAGCCGCCTTGCGGCCGACGCGCTGGCCGCTGAGGGTGCCGCCGCGGTGGTGGTGGACTGTGAAACCTCCTATGTCAGGCTCGGTTTGGCCGTTGAACTCGCCGGTCGACTGCGGGCCCCGACACTCCGCTTGGAGCACCTGCGCGCCGACGCTCTGGCCCGAGCCGTCCGCGACGCCGCCTAGAGAGAGGGGACGCCGATGCCACAGGGCAGGCCGCTGACCGTCCCCGAGGACGGGCTGACCACCCGGGTCCGACGATCCGCCCCACTGCTGGCCGTGCACACCGGCGCAGGCAAGGGGAAGTCCACCGCCGCATTCGGGATGGCGCTGCGGGCCTGGAACGCCGGGATGAACGTCGCGGTGTTCCAGTTCGTCAAGAGCGCCAAGTGGAAGGTAGGGGAGGAGTCGGCGTTCGCCGAACTCGGCCGGCTGAATGCCGAGGGTGGCCGCGGCGGCCCGGTCGAATGGCACAAGATGGGTGCCGGCTGGTCCTGGGCGCGCAAAGAGGGGAACGAGGACGACCACGCGGCGGCCGCAGCCGACGGCTGGTCGGAGATCGCGCGCAGGCTGGCCGACGAACGCCACGACTTCTACGTGCTCGACGAATTCACCTACCCGCTGAAGTGGGGCTGGATCGCCGTGGAGGACGTGGTGGCGGTGCTCCGACACCGTCCCGGCCGCCAGCATGTGGTGATCACCGGGCGGGATGCTCCGCAGCTTCTTCTGGACGCCGCGGATCTGGTCACCGAGATGACAAAGGTCAAACACCCGATGGACGACGGACGCAAAGGCCAGCGGGGTATCGAGTGGTGAGCCTGCCCGGCACCCCGGCTGTCATCATCGCCGCTCCGTCATCCGGGAGCGGAAAGACCACTGTGGCAACCGGTCTCATCGGCGCCCTGCGGCGGGCCGGTCACCGGGTGGCCCCGTTCAAGGTCGGTCCGGACTTCATCGACCCGGGCTACCACGCGCTGGCGGCAGGCCGGCCGGGACGCAACCTCGACCCGGTTCTGGTCGGTGAGGATCTGATCGGTCCGCTATACCGCAACGGTTCCCGGGACGCGGACATCGCCGTGGTCGAGGGGGTGATGGGCCTCTTCGACGGCCGCATCGAGGACCATTTCCGGCTGCCTGCTCGCGGCTCCACCGGGCAGGTGGCCCAACTGCTCGGTGCCCCGGTGATCCTGGTCGTCGACGGCCGTGGCCAGAGTCAGACCATCGCCGCTGTGCTGCATGGCTTTTCCACCATCGCGCGGGATGTCCGGATCGGTGGTGTCATCCTGAACCGCGTCGGTTCGCCGCGGCACGAAGCGGTGCTGCGTCAGGCCTGCGAATCTGTCGGTGTCCGCGTGTTCGGTGCGTTGCCGCGCCATGACGACCTCGCGGTTCCGTCGCGACACCTCGGTTTGGTGACCGCCACCGAGCATGGCGAACAGGCGCGGACGGCGGTGGCGGCGATGACCGACCTGGTGGCTCGTCACGTGGATATCGCCGGAGTATTCGCCTCGGCAGGTTCGCACGTGACCGCAGCGCCCTGGTCGGCGCAGGAGGCGGTGGGACCGGCGGTGGGGCAGCGGCCTGTGGTGGCGATGGCGGCCGGTCGCGCCTTCACCTTCGGCTACACCGAGTACGACGAACTGCTGCGGGCGGCCGGCGCGGATCTGGTCAACTTCGACCCGCTGTGCGATGCCCTGCCGGAGGACACCGCCGCCCTGGTGCTTCCGGGCGGATTCCCCGAGCAGTATCCCGAACAGCTCTCCGCCAACGCCGGACTGCGCCGGCAGATCCGGGCGCTGGCCGCCCGGGCACCGGTACACGCCGAGTGCGGCGGGTTGACCTACCTCATGTCGGACCTCGCCGGGCATCCGATGTGCGGGGTACTGGCCGGGTCGGCCGTCTTCACCGACCGGCTGACCCTGGGTTACCGAGACGCGGTCGCCGCGGCGGATTCGGCCCTCTATGGCACCGGTCAACGGGTGACCGGTCACGAATTCCACCGCACCACGGTCGAATTCGCCGACGCTGTCCAACCCGCCTGGCTGCCGGCCAGCGAGGGGGCGATCCAGGCCGGGGTGCACGCGTCGTACTTGCACACCCATGCGGCCGCGAATCCGCAGTCGGTCCGCCGGTTCGTCGAACGGGCCGCACAATCTGCCGCGACTAGCCCCGACTGAACACCACCCGTCCGCCAGAATGCACCTTCAAGTGAGGTCAAGCTCTAGGCTCGGCCGGTGACCGAGAACGCCTATCTGGTGGGCCTGCGACTGGCCGGCAAGAAGGTTGTCGTCGTCGGGGGTGGCACGGTGGCCCAGCGTCGGGTGCCGGTGCTGATCGCCAATGGCGCACAGGTGCACGTGGTGGCGTTGGTCGCCACCCCAGCCGTTGAGGCCCTAGCGGAACAGCAGCCCGGAATCACCCTCGACCTGCGCGCCTACCGCGACGGCGATCTCGACGGCGCCTGGTATGCGATCGCGGCCACCGACAATCCGAGCGTCAACGCAGAGGTCGTCGCCGAAGCCGAACGGCGGCACATCTTTTGTGTCCGCGCCGATTCCGGCCGCGAGGGCACCGCCGTGACCCCGGCCTCCTTCGACTACGAGGGCCTGCTGGTCGGTGTGCTTGCCAGCGGGGAGCACCGCCGCTCGGCGGCGGTGCGTTCGGCCATCCGGGAGGCTTTCCAGCAAGGTCGTATCGCGCCGGACATCGTGGCCAGCACCGCTTCGGATGTCGTGCCCGGCGGGGTCGCACTGGTGGGCGGCGGGCCCGGGGACCCGGAGTTGATCACAGTGCGCGGCCGACGACTGCTGGCGCATGCCGATGTGGTGGTCGCCGATCGGCTGGCTCCGCCGGAACTGCTGGCCGAACTGCCCCCGCACGTCGAGGTGATCGACGCTGCCAAGATCCCGTACGGCCGGGCGATGGCGCAGGAATCCATCAACTCGGTCCTCATCGACCGGGCCAGAGCGGGCCAGTTCGTGGTTCGACTGAAGGGCGGCGATCCCTTCGTCTTCGCCCGCGGTTATGAGGAAGTCCTCGCCTGCGCCGAAGCTGGGATCCCCGTCACAGTCGTTCCCGGTGTCACCAGTGCGATCGCGGTGCCGGCTATGGCGGGCGTGCCGGTCACCCACCGCGCGGTCAATCACGAGTTCGTGGTGGTCAGCGGCCATCTTTCACCGGATGACCCGGAGTCTCTGGTGAACTGGGATGCCCTGGCGAAGCTGACCGGCACCCTGGTGCTGCTGATGGCCGTCGAGCGCATCGAATTGTTCGCTGAGGCCCTGTTGAGGGGCGGTCGACCTGCGCAAACACCGGTCCTCGTGGTCCAGCACGGCACCACCTCGGCCGAGCGGATTCTCCGCGCCACCCTCTCTGACGTGCCCGAACGTATCCGGGAAGACGGAATTCGACCGCCCGCGATCATCGTGATCGGCCCGGTGGCGGGCTTTGAGACTCTATCGAGACTTTAAAGTTCTCTTAATTTCGGGGTAGGGTAGCTCGTTATGACGGCTCTCAACGATGCTGAGCGCACGGCCCCGTTCGATCGGGTGACCCGCGCCGCCGGCTATCGGAACGCCAATGCCCCGGCTCGGCTGCCCGCCACGAACGACGGCGGGGCGCCGGTCTCCCCCCGGAAGACCCCGTCCTGGTTCCCGTCGCCGCGCTTTCTCGCCGCGGTGTTCGCCATCGGCGGCATGCAGCTGCTGGCCACCATGGACAGCACGGTCGCCATCGTGGCGCTGCCGAAGATTCAGGACGAGCTTGGTCTCTCCGATGCCGGCCGCAGCTGGGTGATCACCGCCTACGTGCTGACTTTCGGCGGACTGATGCTCCTCGGTGGGCGACTCGGTGACACCATCGGCCGCAAGCGCACCTTCATCGTCGGCGTGACGCTGTTCATCATCGCCTCCTTGCTTTGCGGAATCGCCTGGGATGAAGCAACTCTGGTTATCGCCAGGCTTTTGCAGGGCGTCGGCTCGGCGATCGCCTCGCCGACCGGTCTGGCTCTGGTCGCCACCACGTTCGCCAAGGGGCCGGCCCGCAACACCGCGACCGCGGTCTTCGCCGCCATGACCGGTATCGGCTCGGTGATGGGTCTGGTCGTCGGCGGCGCGCTCGCCGAGCTGTCCTGGCGGCTGGCCTTCCTGGTCAACGTGCCGATCGGCATCCTGGTGATCTACCTGGCCTACACCACCCTCAGTGAAACCAACCGCGAGCGGCTCAAGCTCGACGCAGCCGGCGCCTTGCTGGCGACTGCGGCATGCACCGCGGCGGTATTCGGCTTCGCCCAGGCCCCGGAGAACGGCTGGCTGTCATCGTCGTCGTTGATTGCCGGACTGGTCGCCGTGGTCTCCTTCATCGCCTTCGTCGTCGTCGAGCGCACCGCCGTCAACCCGGTGGTGCCGTTCAGCCTGTTCCGTGATCGCAACCGTCTGGCCACCTTCTGCGCGATCTTCCTGGCCGGCGGCGTGATGTTCACCCTCACCGTGCTGATCGGCCTGTACGTGCAGGACATCATGGGTTACAGCGCCCTGCGTGCCGGGATCGGCTTCATTCCGTTCGTGATCGCGCTCGGTGTCGGCCTGGGCGCCTCGTCCCAGCTGGTGAATTTCTTCCCGCCGCGGATTCTCGTCATCGCCGGCGGTGTGCTGGTGCTGGGCGCGATGATCTACGGGTCCACCCTGGACGCCGGAATCCCGTACTTCCCGAACCTGGTGATCCCGATCACCGTCGGCGGCTTCGGTATCGGCATGATCGTGGTGCCCCTGACCGTCTCGGCCATCGCCGGGGTCGGTCACGACCAGATCGGCCCGGTGTCGGCGATCGCCCTGATGCTGCAGAACCTGGGTGGCCCCGTGGTTCTGGCCATCATCCAGGCTGTGATCATCTCCCGCACCCTCTACCTGGGCGGCACCACCGGCCCGGTCAAGCGGATGAACCCCGAGCAGCTGCACGCCCTGGATCAGGGCTACACCTACGGTCTGCTGTGGGTGGCCGGGGTGGCGGTCATCGTCGGTGTGGTGGCGCTGTTCATCGGCTACACCGCCCAGCAGGTCGCCCACGCCCAAGACATCAAGGAAGCGATCGACGCCGGAGAGCTTTAGCTCGACCGTGGGCACCGGAGAGCTTTAGCTCGACCGTGGGCACCGGAGAGCTTTAGCTCGACCGTGGGAACCGGAGAGCTTTAGCTCGACCGGCCCAACCCCGTTCGGGGCTAGGTAGGGTAGCTACCCATGGCTGGCGCGAGCGTTCCGGAACCGCCGGCCAGAACACTTGCCTCCAGCGTGCTGGGGATCGCGATT
Source organism: Mycobacterium sp. (assembly GCA_036782595.1). Lineage (GTDB taxonomy): Bacteria > Actinomycetota > Actinomycetes > Mycobacteriales > Mycobacteriaceae > Mycobacterium. Next base: position 11,227 of record DAIPYT010000043.1, read on the forward strand.
ATCGCGATCACCGGCATGCAGCTGATGTCCACGCTGGACGGCACCATCGTCATCGTCGCGCTGCCGCGCATGCAGGCCGACCTCGATCTGTCCGACGCCGCGAAGAGTTGGGTGATCACCGCCTATGTGCTGACTTTCGGGGGTCTGCTGCTGCTGGGCGGCCGGGTGGGCGACGCCATCGGCCACAAGCGTGCGTTCATCTCCGGCGTCGGTGTGTTCACCATCGCCTCGATGGCGTGCGGTCTGGCCACCGACGGGCCCCTGCTGATCGCCGCACGGGCCGTCCAGGGCATGGGTGCCGCAGTCGCCGCACCCACCGGACTCGCATTGATCGCCAACACCTACGCGCCCGGGCAGGCCCGTAATCAGGCCATGGCGATGTCGGCGGCGATGCAGGGCATCGGATCGGTGCTCGGTCTGGTCGTGGGCGGCGCGCTCACCGTCATTTCCTGGCGACTGGCCTTCCTGATCAACTTCCCGATCGGGGTGGCGATCATCTGGATCGCCCTCACCCGTCTGGAGGAGACCCGCCACGAGCGGCTCAAACTCGATGTGACCGGCGCCCTGGTCGCCACGCTGGGCTGTACCGCCGCGGTTCTGGTGTTCACCCAGGGTCCCCCGCGCGGCTGGGTCGATCCGTGGGTCATCGGCGCCGGGATCGCGGCCGTTCTGCTCGGTATCGCGTTCCTTCTGGTGGAACGCAAGGCAGACCATCCGTTGGTGCCGTTATGGCTGTTCCGCGACCGCAACCGGGTGGCGACATTCGTTTCGCTGTTCCTGGCCGGCGGTGTGCTGTTGACGCTCACCGTCATGATCGGTCTGTATGTCCAGGACGTGCTCGGTTACTCGGCGCTACACGCCGGAATAGGGTTCATCCCGTTCGCCCTCGCCCTCGGCTTCGGCAATCTTCTGACCGCCCGGCTGGCGCCCTACATCGCCCCGCGATGGCTCATCATCGGTGGCGGCATCTTCGTGCTGGGAGCGATGATCTTCGGGTCGACGCTGAACCGCAGCATTCCGTACTTCCCGGACCTGCTGCTCCCGATCCTCATCGGCGGATTCGGCATCGGCATCATCTCGGTGGTCCTCCCGTTGTGTGCGCTGGCCAACATCGGGCCGCGGGAGATCGGTCCGATCAGTGCCATCACGCTGATGGTGCAAAACCTCGGCGGCCCGATGGTGCTCGTCATAGTCCAGGCGGTGCAGACCTCCCGAACCCTCTACCTCGGCGGCACGATGGGTCCGGTCGCCGATATGACTCCCGCCCAACTCGACGCACTCGACGCCGGCTACACCTACTCGCTGCTGTGGATCGCGGCCGTTGCAGTGCTTGTCGGCGGAAGCGCGTTGTTCATCGGATACTCCGCCAAGCAGATCGCGGCAGCACAGCACACCCGCGAGGCTGTCGAGGCCGGAGAGCTCTGAATCAGTGGTCGCGCCATCAATCCTGCGGGCGCGCACTGCTGCCGTCGTGATCGCACTCGCCGCCCTGTCTGGCCAGGATGCGGCGGCGGTTCCCGGTCCGGTCGTGATCACCGGACCGTACGCCTCGCTGCTGGCCGCCTCCGCCGATCTCGGTGCTTCCCGCGACGATCAGATCCGCCTGACGGCGGCACTGCGCCGTCCCGCGAGACCCGAGGCGCTGATCGACTGGACGAGTCGCCGCGGTCTGTCGGTGCGCTGGCTCCCCGGCCACACCTGGGCGATCCTTGAGGGCGCTCCGGCAGCAGTCGAGAACGCATTGGGCGTTCAGGTGCACGATTACCGCGGTCGGCTCGGCCAGGTGTTCTTCGCTTCCCCCCAGCAACCCGTGGTCCCGGCGCGGCTGCGCGGTGAGGTCGCAGGAATGGGTCGCATCCTCGGGTATACGCCACATCGCGAAGCGCTTCCGGATATCCGACCATTGGACCTTCCGCCGGTGGGTCAGCGGCCAGACACGCTATTGCCCAACGTCTATAGCGCACAGGAGTTGAAGAAGGCCGGTTACACGGGCCAGGGCCAGACCGTCGTAGTGTTCGCCTTCGACGGTTTCGACCAGTCGGACCTCGATGCTTTCGCCGACGGCTTCGGGCTACCGGGCTTCACCCCGCAGGTGGTCGGCGAAAACCCGTCGCATCGAAGTGGCGAGGCCACGATGGATCTCGAACTCATCCACTCGCTGGCTCCGGATGCGAAGAAAGTCCTGGTCAATGCCCGCCCGACGGTGGCCGGTGACGGTTCGTCCTACGAGCGGATCGCGCAGATGATGCAGGCCGCCGACCGCGACTTCCCCGGCGCAGTATGGAGCCTCTCTATCGGCTGGGGTTGCGACAAACTCGTGACCGCTGCGGACCTGGAGCCGGTCCGGTCGGCAGTGGCCGCCGCGCAGAAACACGGCACCACCGTTTTCAACGCCGCTGGAGATCTGGCCGGCCGGGAGTGCAAGGGCAACCGGGATTGGTCGGCACCGCCGGGGCCCGATGACATCGGACTAGACGCAGTGGCCTCGATTCCGGAGATGACAAACGTGGGCGGCACAACGCTGTCGGCCGACGACGACGGGCGGTGGATTTCCGAGCAGGCCTGGTTCGATGTTCCGTTGTCGCAGGGCACTGGTGGTGGAGTGTCCAACTTGTTCGACCGCCCGGCCTGGCAAGAGGGGCTGGAACTGGCGGAGGGTAAGGGCAAGCGGCTGACCCCCGATGTCGCCGCTGTCGCGGACCCTGACAACGGCGTCGAGATCGTCTTCGGTGGCCAGTGGATGGCTGGCGGCGGCACATCGATGTCGGCACCGATCTGGGCTGGACTGGCCGCGGTGATGAACCAGTACCTGATCAGCAACTCGGGCAGGCAACTCGGTGAACTCAACCCTGCGCTGTACGAAATCGCCCGCGGATCTCGGCTGCCTGTGTTTCGGTCAATCGAGTTGGGCGGAAACTCAGTGCACCTCGCCCGGCCCGGCTACGACCTGGTCTCCGGACTCGGCAGTCCGCGCGTCGACAATCTCGTTCGAGAGCTCCTCAATCGGCAGAGGCAGAGGCCGTGGGGATGACATGGTTGAGGTCCGGCTCGTTCGTCCCGGCGCCCCGTGAACGAGTGTTGGTTCCGCATCTGACCAGCACTCTGTTTCCGCAGCTGCCCGACGGAGCGCGCAAATCGTTTCGGACGGCTCTTATCGTCGCCGCACTCGCACTGTCCGCTGTCGCGGTGCTCAGGCTGACCGTCGCCACGGTCACCGTTGCCGCGCTCGGGTTGCCGGTGTTGTTCGTGTTGTACTTGCGGGCTATCGACGAGGGTCGGCAGGCGCTTCGAAAAGCGTTGCTAGCGGCTGGATTTCTCGGCACCGGACTGGGAGTGACGTGGGTGCTCACCACCAGCCAGTGGTTGGTCCCTCGCATTTCAACGTTCGACGGATCGGCACTACCCGTTTTGTACGAGCGGATGGGCCGTTTCGCCATCGTCTCGTTCGTCACCATTCTTCCGGCCGTTCTGGTTCGGCTGCGATGGACGTCACCCCGGGAATCGTTGGACGGTTTTTCGATCGGGTTTCTGGGTGCGCTCGCCTTCACCGCCGGCGCGACGTTGACGAGGTTGGCGCCGCTGTTCACGTCGGGCCCGATCGCCCACTTCCGACCTCTTCAGGGGATGTTCGTGGAGGCGATCCTGAGCGGGGTGACGGTCCCACTGACCGTCGCGTCCGCGGGTGCAATGACCGGGATTCTGTTGTGGTTCAAACCGGATGACTCAGATCGCAGTGGCCGGGTGCGGGTCACTCTGGCAGTGCTGGTGGTTGGCGCCTTCCTGGTTCATGTCGGTTTGGCATTCCTCGACATCGTGGGGACGACCGGATACTTGTCGCTGCTGGCATTGCACTTAGCAGTTGTGATGTTCGTGCTGCTTGAACTGCGCGTGGCGATTCAACTCGCGCTGCTGCACGAGCACCCGCGCGGTGATGACTCCGACACATTTCCCACCGCAACGCTGCGGTCCAAGCGGGTGTCGGGCATCTGGCTGAGCGTCCTCACCTTGGTCGCGGTGGCGCTGAGCGCAGTAGGGATCGTGCTCACCCCCGCTGTGCCGCAATATCTTTGCCCACCGAATTGCGGCCGAACGGTCTCTGCGTTGCCTTACGCGCACAACCCCCGGTTCACCGCCGCCAACGGTGACTTCGCGGTTTCTTATCCGGCGGATGGTTCGGCCTATGTCGTCAGCACCGAACCCAACCGGGTCACGGCCACGCTCACCGCCGGCGATGGTGGTGTCCTGCAACTTTTCTCCGAGCCCGCCGCAGGGCGTTCAGCGCGTGAAGTCACCCAATCGGTGGTCAAGCAGATGCATCCAGAAGCCGTGTTCGGCTACGAGATCCCCAACGCTATGGTCGGCTATCAACTGGGCTACGGAGAAGTCGACGATTACTGGCCGACGAGTTCGACCTCCGGGCCCGGCAGAATTCGTATTCTCGTGGTGGCCGCCATCAAGAACGATCTGGCGCTGATCGCCTCTGCGGTTGGCCCTTACCGGGAATTCGGGCCACAGTCCGGCCCGGGGCATCCCTCCGGAGCGAACCTGCAGATCGCCGCGGACATGGGCCAGTATGTCAACAGTTTCACCTGGCGTGGCGACCCGCCTCGCTGACGCCCAACGGCGATCTCCCGCGACTGCTCGTGTTGTCGTCGAGATGGCACTGGATAAGCTGGCCCGCTGTGATCACCCGCATGTCAGAGCTGTTCCTGCGCACGCTGCGCGACGACCCGGCCGACGCTGAAGTTCCCAGCCACAAACTGCTGATCAGGGCCGGATACGTCCGCCAGATCGGACCCGGTCTCTACAGTTGGTTGCCACTGGGCCTTCGGGTGCTGCGACGGATCGAGGCGATCGTCCGTGAGGAGATGGTGGCCATCGGCGGCCAGGAGATCCTCTTTCCCGCGCTGCTGCCGCGCGCCCCCTACGAGACGACCAACCGTTGGACCGAGTACGGCGACGGGGTGTTCCGGCTCAAGGATCGCCGCGACAACGATTATCTCCTGGGGCCCACCCACGAGGAACTGTTCACCTTGACCGTCAAGGGGGAGTACTCCTCCTACAAGGACTTTCCGGTACTGCTGTTCCAGATCCAGACCAAGTACCGCGACGAGGCCCGACCCCGGGCGGGCATCCTGCGAGGCCGCGAATTCATCATGAAGGACTCCTACTCCTTCGACGTCTCAGATGAGGGCCTGAAGGAGGTCTACCTCGCGCACCGGGACGCCTACCAGAAGATGTTCTCCCGTATGGCGATTCGTTATGTGATCGTCTCGGCGGTATCCGGGGCGATGGGCGGTAGCGCCTCAGAGGAGTTCCTGGCTGAAAGCGAGGTCGGCGAGGACACCTTCGTGCGTTGCCTGGAATCCGGCTACGCTGCCAACGTCGAGGCCGTCACCACTGCGGTTCCCGAGCCGCAGCCCGTCGACGGCCGGCCCGATCCGGTGGTGCATGACACCGGCGACACCCCGACCATCACCTCGCTGGTGGAGTGGGCCAACGGGGCGGCGTTGCCGCAGTTCGGCGGTCGGGAGGTCACCGCGGCGGACACCCTGAAGAACGTTCTGCTGAAAGTCCGCGCACCGGGCGGGGACTGGGAGCTGCTCGCGATCGGTGTTCCCGGCGACCGGGAAGTCGACGACAAGCGCCTCGGGGCGGCCCTGGACCCAGCCGAGTACGCCATGCTCGATGATGCCGACTTCGCTCGTCATGGGTTCCTGAAGAAGGGATACATCGGTCCGAAAGCGCTGCTGGACAACGGGGTTCGCTATCTGGTCGATCCCCGGGTGGCGGGCGGCACCACGTGGATCACCGGCGCCGATGAGACCGGCAAGCATGTCGTCGGTCTGGTGGCTGGCCGCGACTTCAACCCCGACGGCACCATCGAGGCGGCTGAGGTCCGTGACGGAGACGCCGCTCCGGACGGTGCCGGGCCGCTGGTCAGCGCACGCGGTATCGAGATCGGCCACATTTTCCAGCTGGGACGCAAGTACACCGACGCGTTCTCCGTCGACGTGCTCGGCGAGGACGGCAAGCCGGTGCGGTTGACGATGGGCTCCTACGGCGTCGGGGTGTCCCGGCTGGTGGCGGTGATCGCCGAGCAGCACCACGATGAGCTGGGCCTGCGCTGGCCGGCCTCGGTGTCTCCTTTCGACGTCCACGTGGTGATCGCCAACAAGGACTCCGACGCGCGGGCCGGCGCCCAGGCGCTCGCTGCGCAGTTGGACACCCGCGGACTGGAGGTGCTGCTCGACGACCGCACCGTCTCGCCCGGGGTCAAGTTCAAGGACGCCGAACTGCTTGGCGTGCCGTGGATCGTGGTGGTCGGCCGGGGCTGGGCCGAGGGCAGAGTCGAGCTGCGCAACCGGTTCGGCGGCCAGCCCCGGGAGATCTCGGTCGACGGGGCCGACGAGGCGATCGCCGCCGCCCTGGCCACCGACTGAGCCGGCCGCGCCCAGCTACTCGCTGCCGCCCGGGAACGGCTCGGTAACCGGCCAGGCACCCTGCACCTTCCGCCAGCGCGCGGCCATCACCGCGCACTGGGTCAGTGCCGTCCCGGCGAATGCCCGGTCCTTTTCGGCGGTGTCTTCCCCCGAGGCCTGCTCCAGGACCGCCCGCCAGGCCACCGCGCAATCGCTTTCCATCCGCACCGCCAGCTTGGCGGCGTCGGCCGGGGAGTTCACCACGATCGGCAGTTCATAACCCACCGCCGGTAGCGGCACCTTGACGGACTGTTCATTGAGCAGCGCCACCGCCGCCTCGCGGCGGTCGCGGTGCTCAGCCACCGCCCGGGAAACCAATTCGTTGTCATCGGGCATCACATGAGCCGAGACCATCCCGTAGCCGTAGATCGCGGCGTGCTCTGCGGCGACGGCGTCGAACAGTGCAGCCGGCCCCGAGTCCTCCGGCCGGTCCGGGTCGGGCGAGGGCTCGGCCGACGAGGTGGACGGTGACGGTGTGGGTGAGGTCACCGCGGTTTCCTCTCAGACGGGTCCACGGTGCTCGCCGGTGGCGGATCCGGTGGGTTGATCGGTCCCGGCCCGGGCAGGCGGCTCGCCGATCCCCCCGGCAGGTGGCTCGCTGTGCTGTCCGGCGCTGTGCTGTCCGGCGCTGTGCTGTCCGGCGCAGGCTTGGCCGGGGCGGCTGCCGGCAGCCCCACGGTGAACGAGGCGGTGCAGGCTGCGGCGATGGAGCCCATCAGGCCGGCGCGATAGCCCGACAGGGTCGGCACCAGCTCGGTTGCGCTCTCCGCGGACTTCTTCAGCGCCTCGGCGACCTCACGGACACCGGGCGGTGGGCCGGGCTTGTCCGACGGCGCCGGGGTCGAGGAGGTGCTCGCCGTCGTTTCGGTGGGGGTTGGTTTGCCCGCCGCCCGGGACAGTTCCTCGACCAGGGCGCTGGCGTGCCGGCCCCGCTCGGCGGCGATCTCGTTCAGCGCCGGTACGGCCGCCCTCGGGGCGTTCTTGGCCGCCGCGGCGGCCAGTTCACTGTCCCGGCGGGCCGCCTGCAGTTGCGCCTCCAGCGGATCCGGTTCCGGCGGCTTGGACGGACCGCAGGCGGTGGTGGCGGCGCCGACCAGCGCGAGCGCCAGCAGTCCGCGCCCACCGTCGACAAGGACGCGTCGCCGGCTCAGCGGGTGTGATTCTGCGTCGAGCACGCCAACATCCTGCCATTGCGGTCCCGGTCCCTGGCGTATCGTGGGTAGCCGGCCGGAACAACTCAAGATCAGGAGCTCGCCGTGACGCAACGGAACCCGAGTTCTTTGTCGGGCCTGCCCTCGGCGGAACAGGTGACCGAGCTACTCGCTGATGAGTTCGCGCGCGCCGGTTACGAGATCGACGGCGTGGAGGTCGACGAACGCTGTAAGCCGCCGCGGATCCGGGTCATTGCCGACGGCGACACCCCTCTTGACCTCGATGCGGTCTCCGCGCTGTCCCGTGCGGCTGCGGACGTGCTCGACACCCTGGACACCCCGCCCTACGTGCTCGAGGTCAGTTCCCCCGGGGTGGACCGGCCGTTGACGGAGGAGAAGCACTTCCGTCGCGCAAGCGGCCGCCGCGTCGAGGTGTCGCTGAACGACGGCACTGCCGTGACCGGCAGGCTCGGGGCGACGGCCCAGGGGGTTGCCGCACTCGTTGTGCGTTCCGGGAGCGGGTGGGAAGTTCGACGGTTGCCACTGAACGAGATTCGTAAAGCCGTTGTGCAGGTTGAGTTCTCGCCGCCCAGCGCCAAGGAAATCGAGCTCGTCGGCACGACCGGGTCGATACCCGCAGAATCGATGGAGGCCGGGGCATGAACATCGACATGGGTGCACTGCACGCGATCGAGGTCGACCGGGGGATTTCGGTCGATGAACTGGTCGACACCATCTGTTCGGCGCTGCTTACCGCCTACCGCCACACCGAGGGGCATCACCCCGACGCCCGCATCGAGATCGACCGCAAGAGCGGTGCGGTTGCGGTGATGGCCCGGGAGACCGATGCGGACGGCAACGTCATCAGCGAATGGGACGACACTCCCGAAGGTTTCGGCCGGGTGGCCGCGACCACCGCCCGCCAGGTGATGTTGCAGCGATTCCGCGACGCTGAGAACGAACGTGTCTACGGCGAGTTCTCCGCCCGCGAAGGTGACATCGTCGCCGGGGTGGTGCAGCGCGACGCGCGGGAGAACACCCGCGGAAACATCGTCGTCCGGCTGGGCAGCGAGACCAAGGGGTCCGAGGGCACCATCCGGCCCGCTGAGCAGGTCCCGGGCGAGTCATACGAGCACGGTGACCGGCTGCGCTGCTACGTCGTCGGGGTCACCCGCGGTACCCGGGAGCCGCGTATCGAACTCTCCCGAACCCACCCCAACCTGGTCCGCAAGCTGTTCTCCCTGGAAGTCCCCGAAATCGCCGAGGGGTCGGTGGAGATCGTCGCAGTGGCCCGCGAGGCCGGGCACCGCTCCAAGATCGCGGTCCGGTCGAAGGTGTCCGGCCTCAACGCCAAAGGCGCCTGCATCGGCCCGATGGGCCAGCGGGTGCGCAATGTGATGAGTGAGCTCTCCGGCGAGAAGATCGACATCATCGACTACGACGAGGACCCGGCCCGGTTCGTGGCCCACGCCCTCTCTCCGGCAAAAGTGGTGTCGGTGCAGGTCGTGGATGCCACCGCGCGCGCGGCAAGGGTGATCGTGCCCGACTTCCAGCTCTCCCTGGCGATCGGCAAGGAGGGGCAGAACGCCCGTTTGGCCGCTCGGTTGACCGGTTGGCGGATCGATATCCGCAGCGACGCCGCCACGCCGGAAGCCGGCCCCGAATCACCGCACTCCACCCCCGGCTCCGCGCCCGACACCCCGGGCGGCGGCGACCGGAGGCCGTGAGTGCCCAGACTGGTTCTTCGACACCGCCACGGTGACGTAGACTGACCTGTGATCCAGCGCGAGATTCCGGCCGCTGGCGCACGCTCCGCCCCGGTGCGAACGTGCATCGGTTGCCGGAAGCGAGAGTTGGCCGTCGAACTGCTCCGGATGGTGTCCGTGCCGACGGGGAACGGCCAGTCGGCCGTCACCGTTGACACGACAGGCGCACTCCCGGGCCGGGGGGCATGGTTGCACCCCGACAATCGATGCCTAGCGGCAGCGATCCGGCGGCGGGCTTTCGGCCGAGCGTTGCGCATCACCGGTACACCGGAAACAGCCGCGGTGGCCGAGCATCTCAGGATGCTCGACACCCGGGAGAGAACAGGTAGCGAAGAACATGAGCACACCGTGAAGTCCCGATGACCATGCGTCATAGCTAAACCCGAGGCGCGGCCTACCCACCGCTGTCGCCTCTAGAGATGGAGATGTAGTGGCAGGCAAGGCCCGCGTACACGAGTTGGCTAAGGAACTCGGTGTCACGAGCAAGGAAGTTCTCGCTCGCCTGAGCGAACAAGGCGAGTTCGTCAAATCGGCGTCATCCACGGTCGAGGCGCCCGTCGCCCGCCGGTTGCGCGAGTCATTCGGCGGCGTCAAGGTCGCCGAACCGGCTCCCGCAAAGAAGGTCGCCGCCAAGCCGGCGCCGGAAAAAGTGGCGGAGCAGGCTCCCGCGGATGCCGGAACGGTCGTGACCGCGCCGTCTGCGCCGTCCGCACC
>DAIPYT010000043.1:21349-23198 GCA_036782595.1 Mycobacterium sp.
GAGCGCTGTCGCCCCGGCGGCTCCAGCTGCACCGGCCGGCGCTCCCGGCGCCGCCGGTCCGCGTCCCGGTCCGGCAGCCCCGAAGCCGGGCCTCCCACGTCCACCGCGGGTAGGCAACAATCCGTTCTCCTCCGCGCAACCCGTCGAGCGTCCCGCCATGCCCCGGCCGCAGGGCCCCGGCGGCGCCCGTCCGGGCCCCGGCGGGATGCCGCCGCGTCCAGGTGGCGGCCCACGCCCCGGCGGCGCAAGCCCCGGCAACATGCCGCCCCGTCCGCCCGGCGCCCGTCCCGGTGCGCCCGGTCGGCCGGGCGCGCCCCGTCCGGGCGGCGGCGCCCGACCCGGTCCGGGCCAGGGTGCTCGTCCCGGCGGTGCCGGCGGCGGTAACTACCGCACCGGAGGCCCCGGCGGTGGTGGTGGGGGTGCAGCCGCAGGTGGAGCGGCCGCCGGTGGTTTCCGCGGCCGTCCCGGCGGCGGTGGCGGCGGCGGTGGCCGCCCCGGCCAGCGCGGCGGTGCCGCCGGTGCCTTCGGGCGTCCCGGCGGGGCGCCGCGTCGTGGCCGTAAGTCCAAGCGGGCGAAACGCGCCGAGTACGAGAGCATGCAGGCGCCCATCGTCGGCGGCGTGCGGTTGCCGCACGGCAACGGCGAGACCATCCGACTCGCCCGTGGCGCGTCGCTGAGCGACTTCGCCGAGAAGATCGACGCGAACCCGGCCGCTCTGGTTCAGGCGCTGTTCAACCTCGGTGAGATGGTCACCGCCACCCAGTCGGTGGGTGACGAGACCCTGGAACTGCTGGGCGGCGAGATGAACTACGTCGTGCAGGTGGTCTCGCCCGAGGACGAGGACCGCGAACTGCTCGAATCCTTCGACCTCACCTACGGCGAGGACGAAGGCGGCGAGGAGGACCTGGAACAGCGGCCGCCGGTCGTCACGGTCATGGGTCACGTCGACCACGGCAAGACCCGATTGCTGGACACCATCCGTTCGGCCAGCGTCCGCGAGGGCGAGGCCGGCGGCATCACCCAGCACATCGGTGCCTACCAGGTGGCCGTCAACCACGACGGTGTGGAGCGTCTCATCACCTTCATCGACACCCCGGGCCACGAGGCGTTCACCGCCATGCGTGCCCGCGGCGCCAAGGCCACCGATATCGCGATCCTGGTGGTCGCCGCCGACGACGGAGTGATGCCCCAGACGGTGGAGGCCATCAACCACGCCCAGGCCGCCGACGTGCCGATCGTGGTCGCGGTCAACAAGATCGACAAGGAGGGCGCCGACCCGGCCAAGATCCGGGCCCAGCTCACCGAGTACGGACTGGTGGCCGAGGACTTCGGTGGCGAGACAATGTTCGTCGACATCTCGGCCAAGAACGGCACCAACATCCAGGCGCTGGAAGAGGCCGTGCTGCTGACCGCCGATGCGGCACTGGACCTGCGGGCCAACCCCGACATGGAGGCCCAGGGTGTGGCGATCGAGGCCCATTTGGACCGCGGCCGCGGCCCGGTGGCGACCGTGCTCATCACGCGAGGCACCCTGCGCGTGGGCGATTCGGTGGTGGCCGGCGATGCCTACGGCCGTGTGCGCCGCATGGTCGACGAGCACGGCGAGGATGTCACCGAGGCGTACCCGTCGCGGCCCGTGCAGGTCATCGGCTTCACGTCGGTGCCCGGTGCCGGCGACAATTTCCTGGTCGTCGACGAGGACCGGATCGCTCGCCAGATCGCCGACCGGCGCAGCGCGCGCAAGCGCAACGCGATGGCGGCCCGCGCCCGCAAGCGGATCAGCCTGGAGGATCTGGAGTCGGCACTCAAGGAGACCAGCCAGCTCAACCTGATCCTCAAGGGCGACAAC